>CALZJC010000077.1 GCA_945787525.1 Thermoanaerobaculia bacterium
GGACCGGGTCGGCGACGGGCAGGGGCCGCAGCTTCTCGAGCTGTCGCTGCCCAAGAGCACCCTGGCGGCGCATCTGTCGATCCAGCCCGAGACGCTGTCGCGGATCCTGGGGCGTCTCAAGCAGTGCGACTATCTGCGCGAGGACGGCGAGGTGCTGGTGGTGCAGTCCGAAGAGCTGCGCGCCGGGCTGGGCTGCTCGCAGTGCCCGCAACGCTGGGGCTGTCCAGGGCCCGAGCAGCTGGCCACTCCGCGGGCGGTCGAGCGCGTCGCGCTGGCGCGCGGCACCGTGTCTTGAGCTTCATCCCGGCACGTCGAAGGCGATGCCGAACAGCGCCGCGCGAGGCCGGCCGGGGCGCAGACCGGCGGGCCGGCGCGAGGCGACGTAGACCTCGTCGGTGGCGTTCAGCAGCTGGCCCCAGACCCTGAGAGAGTCAGACAGGTCGAACTCGACCTTCAGGTCGACGACGAGTCGGGAGCCGATCGACTCCTCGCGCGGCACCGGACCGCTGCCCGCCCGGGTGCGCATCTCGTCGCTGTAGCTGGTGTCCAGGTGGACCGCCCAGCGCTCGCCCAGGGCGCTCAGGCCGGCGTGCAGCTGGTGGGCGGGAATGTACGGCAGCTCGTCGCCGCGCTCGACCCGCGGCGCCCAGTCGGAGAAGCCGGTCTCGAAGGTATTCCGGAACTCCGCTTGCGTGTAGGTATAGGCGAGGCGAAACGGAAAGCGCCGGTCCGACCTGGCAGGCAGGTCGAGCCCGAGGCCCGCCTCGATGCCGCCCACCCGCACCGCGCCGCCGTTGAACTGATCGCCGGTGCCCTGGCCGCCGGTGGACAGCGTGTCGTTGCCCAGCAGGTTGTCGTAGTCGTTGAAGAAACCGATGATCTCGGCGGTTACGTCGTCGGCCCGATGGCGCCAGCCGATCTCGTAATTGATGCTCTCCTCGGCGTCGACCTCCCGCGAAGAGCTCGGGCTGGGCGGAGAGAAGCCGCGGTGCACGCCGGCGAACAGGCGGTTCGAGTCATCGAGGCGGTACTCGGCGCCGAGACCCGGAAGCACCTCGGTGAGATCGTTGCGGCGTATCCGCAGAGCCGCACCGTTGCGCACCGGGTCCGTCTTGCCGAAGTCGCGACGCATGAGGTCGATGCGCTCCACCCGCACTCCGGGCGTCACGGTCCAGCTGCCGCGCGAGAAGGTGCCCTGGACGAAGAACGCCAGCGCCTCGGCGTCGGCGATGCGGTTGGCGTTGCTGCCGGGCGTTCCGGGCTCGTTGAGGATCCGGCGCCCGCCGAGCATCTGGTAGAGGTCATCGTCCTGGAACCGGTCCTCCTGGTCTTCGTGCAGCCGGATTCCGATCTCGAGGTCATGCCGCTTGTCGCCGCCACCCAGCTCCCAGGCGAAGACGGCCTGGACGCCCCGCGAGGCGTAGTCGCGGCGGTTGTTGCGCACCGCCAGGGCCCCCGGACCGCTGTCGGCCTGGCCGCGCAGGATCGCCAGCAGGTCTGGGAACTCGTCCGGACGCGCCAGGACAGCCGCGGTGCCCGTTCCGGCAACCGACTCCAGCTTGTGCCAGTTGCGAAAGAAGTCGTTGCGGTAGGCCGTGGCCGTCAGGCTGAAGCGCTCGCCGGGCTGGATGAGGTAGCGCAGCTGTAACTGCTCGTGGTCGGTGGAGATATTGTCGCCGGCCGAGGAGGCGTAGCGCCGGTAGGGGTCGCGATCAAAGTCGTCCTGGGTCAGCCCCAGGTAGGTCTCGTCGCCGAGCTGTTTCGTCTTGCCCAGCTTGAGCTCAACCGCCTGGTAGACCCGGGCATCGGCCCGGCTGGTGAAGCGCAGCTTGGCGAGATAGTCCTCGAGGTCGAAGCCCGCCGATCCGCCGCCGTCGATTCGCTTGAAGCCGTCGGTCTGCAGCTGGTAGGTCTCGATCAGCCAGCCGAAGCGTCGCCCAGAGTCGCCGACGGTGGCGTGGGCCCGCTCGAGGCTCTCGTCGCCCGCCGAGAGGTCGATCCGGCCGTCGAAAGAGCCGGGTATGGAGGTCGAGATGTAGTTCAGCGCGCCGCCGTTGGTGTATGGCCCCTGGCGGATCGCGCCCGAGCCCTTGCGCACCTCGAAGCTCTCCATGCGGCCGGCGGTCGGCGTGTAGTAGGCGGCGGGCGCAGCGTAGGGCGCCGGCGCGATCAGCACGCCATCCTCGAGCAGAGTCACCTTCTGGCTGCGGTCGACGCCGGTGCCGCGGATACCGATATTGGGGCGCAGGCCGTAGCCATCCTCCTCCTGGATGTTGACGCCGGGGATCTGGCGCAGGATGCGATGCACGTCGGAGTAGCCCTGGCGCTCGAGGTCCTGCGGGGTGAGGAAGTGGGCCGAGCCTGGAGCCTCTGCCGCCGCCTCAGCCGAGCCGACGACCAGCAGCTGGTCAAAGAGCTGCACCTCCTCCGTCGCTTCTTCCGGGTCGGCGGGCTTCGTCGCCGGCGCCGCAGCCTCTCCGGTCGCTTCCTCGGACGGCTTGGCACGGCTGGGCTCGTCAGCCAGGGCGATGCCCGACGTGCCGCTGAGTGTCGCCACGAGCAGCATGGCGAGCAGGCTCGGCTTGGGGTCGACGGTCATGGGTTGGGCGGCCGCGGACAGGCGCCGCGGGTCGCAAGCGGTCCACCGGATCGAGCTCAGTCTGGGGTCAGACGGCGGCCCGCGTCATTGACCTGGGTCAAGGGCACGCGCGACTGCGTCCGGACGTCCACCGCGGGCTAGTAGAAGGTCGTGCGATGCACCGGCTGGAAGAGGGCCTTGTGCTGCGCGCAAACGCCGTCCACGGGGCAGACCGCGCAGTCGGGCTCGGTCATCTCGGGGCAGCGGGTCCGGTTGCGGAAGAAGAACCAGTCCACCACTTCCATCGGCCGCCCGCTGGCCTCGACGAGTTGCAGCATGGCGTCGTACGAGGCGCGGCGCACGGCCCACTCGTCAGCCGCGTCCACCAGGCGGCGGTCTTCGAGTCGCTGGCGCAGCGCGGCGTCCTCGACACGCACGATGCCGGTTCGCAGGCAACTCCGTTGTACGTGATAGTCGACGATCGGCGGCAGCGTCTCGCTCTCGACGCGGCGCAGGAATCCCTCTGGGCGCTGGCGCAGGATGAGCGCCAGCAGCGCCGACTTCTTGCGCAGCGGGTCCTCCTTGTAGCCGCCGACGTGGTCCAGCTCGGCGAGCAGCGCGGCGATGGGGCGCGGGCTTCGATTCGCGCGGGCGACGATCTCGGCCGGCGTCGTTCGCATCCTCTCGAGGTCGTGGCCGAACGCCTTGGCCTGCCGCAGCCGGGTCTCCAGGGCCGGCAGCGGCACGGTGCCGTCATCCGCGCGAAAGCGCCGCGTCAGACCTTCGTGGGTGAGCTTCGACTGGCCTTGCGGCGTCAGATCATGCGGCGCCTCCTCGAGCCAGCGCAGACAGCAGGCCCAGAGGAAGTCGCTGCCCTTGAGCTCGCTGCCGCCCAGCCTGGCGATCATCGGCCGGGCGTAGCGTTCGTGCTCTGTGGCCCAGAATCCGAACTGCTGCAGCGTAGCGGCGAAAAAGAAGTCGAGCGTGCGCCGGTGCCCGGGCGTCGGAAAGAGCTCTCCGACGAAGGAAAACGCCGCGAGTTGGTGCAGCTCGCGCAGCACCGGAGCGATCCGGGCGATCTGCTCCGGATCGGCCCGGGCGCGCGGATCGCTCGTCACCGCCGGTGGTGGTGGGGGCGCCAGCAGGGCCTCCGGCCCGATCTTCTGCACCATCTCGGCGGCGGCGGCGACGCCGCGCCGCGCCGCCCGCACCGGGTGCAGGCCCTGCTGCAGCCGGGCGAGAGTCGTGCCGGAGAACGTGTCGCCGGCGCCGGTGGGGTCGAGCTCGGTCACCTCGATGCCGGCCACGTCGGTCGCCAGATCTCCCTGGACGACCCTGGCGCCGCGCGCGCCGCGGGTGACGAACAGCAGGCTGCCCGGCGTCGTGCGGGCGGCGTCGAGGCTGCCGAAGAGCGCTAGCGCCTCGCCCTCGTTGCAGAAGAAGATGTCGGACGCCTCGAAGATGCGGCGCACCGTCTCGGGCCGCCTATCGACGGCGCACATGTAGGCGCCACAGGCGACCCGGCAGCCGCGCCGCCGCAGCTCGTCGAGCAGGGCGAGCTGCTGTCGCGGCTCGGCCATGGCGATCAGGAAAACGAGCTCGCCGGCGAGCTCCGCCGGCAGGTCGGCGGGTCCCAGGTCGGCCTCGGCCCCGAGTCGGGCGTTCCGCATCCCGGTGTGGCCGCCCGGGCGGTGGACGATCTCGAAGGTCGGCAGCTGCTCCGGCGTCACCCTGGGGCCGCGCCAGTCGATCCGCCCCGCGGCTTCCGCCAGCTGCTGCGGCATCGGCTCCGGGCGGGGCGCCACCATCAGCACCCGCGCGCCGGCGCGGCTCGCGGCCAGGGAGGTGTAGAGACCGGCGCCGCCGGCGGAGCGCGCCTTGCGGCCGGCGAAGTGCAGAAGGTCGAGCGACGCGCCTCCGACGACCACCAGGCGGTCGAGGGCTCCTGCGGTCATGGCCGGCAGTCCGTCCACCGCAAACGGGCCACTAGCCTGGTGGGGCGGAGAGCTTCTCGACGCTCACCGCAACGCCGTTGAGCGCCGCAGTGCCGCAGAGCAGGTCCACCTGGCGCTCGTCGGTGAGGTCGTTGAGGCTCGCGCCCGGGTGGCTGTTGGCGGTCGCCAGGCGGGTGCCCTGGCGGTCGTGCCCCCAGCCGTGCGGCAGGCTGACGACGCCGGGCATCACCCGGTCGGTGATCTCGAGCGGCGCCGTGACCCGACCGGTGCGAGACACCACGGCGACCCGGCTCTCGTCGGACAGCTCCAGCCGCGCGGCGTCGCGCGGATGCATCAGCAGGGTGCAGCGGTCGCGGCCGCGCATCAGGCGGGGGAAGTTGTGCATCCAGGAGTTGTTGCTGCGCACGTCGCGCCGGCCGATGAGCCGCAGCTCGCCGGTGCCGGCGGCGAGCCCGGCCGGCGCCGCCAGCCGCCGGCGCAGCCGGTCGAGGTCGGCGACCAGGCGGCCCGGTGCCAGCTCGATGCGGTTGCCGGGTGAATGCAGCCGTTCGGGCAGGCAGGGCTCGAGCGGGCCCAGGTCGATGCCGTGCTCCTGGCGCTCCAGCCGGGCCAGCGTCAGACCGCCTCCGAACGGCTTCAGGCCCGAGCCGTAGGGGCCCAGCCGCAGCCCCAGGTCGAGCAGCCGGCGCGGGCCCAACCTGCTCCAGACGGCGCGCTTGAGCCGCCCGCCGAGCGAGCCGTTCGCCAGCCGCTTGTGCAGCTCATCGAGGATCTGCCAGTCGTGCAGCGCACCGCGCGATGGTCTGAAGAGCGCCGGCGAGAACTTCGCGGTGTTGCGCACCGCCAGCAGGTTGAAGACCAGGTCGTAGTGGTCGCGCTCGAGCGGCGGCGTCGGCGGCAGGATGAGATGGGCGTGGCGGGTGGTCTCGTTGAGGTAGAGGTCGATCGAGACCATGAAGTCGAGCCGGCCGAGGGCGCGTTCCAACTGGCCGCCGTTGGGCGTCGACAGCACCGGGTTGCCGGCCAGGGTGAGCAGGGCGCGGATACGCTGGGGCTCGTCGTTGAGGATCTCCTCGGCCAGGGCGGCGGCCGGCAGCTCGCCGCCGAACTCGGGCAGGCCGCGCACCCGACTCCGCCAGCGACCGAGATGGCCGCGTCCGTAGCTGGCCAGGGCGTCCACCGCCGGCAGGGTGAACATGGCGCCACCGGGGCGATCGAGATTGCCGGTGACCGTGTTGAGCAGGTTGATCAGCCACTGGCAGAGGCCGCCGAACTCCTGGGTCGAGACCCCCAGCCGGCCGTAGCAGACCGCCGACGAGGCGGCGGCGAAACGGCTGGCCAGCGCGGCGATCTCCGCGGCCGGGATGCCGGTTGCCGCCGCCACCCGGGCCGGCGGGAACTCCGCCGCCAGCCGCCGCACGGTGTCCAGCGAGTCGCAATGCTCGGCGAGCCGACCGGGCTTCGCCAGCCCCTCGGCGAAGATCGTCTGGAGCAGCGCCAGCAGCAGCAGCGCGTCGGTGCCGGGGCGGATGAAGTGGTGGCGGTCGGCCAACCGGGCGGTCTCGGTATGGCGCGGATCGATCACGACCAGGACGCCACCGCGCTCACGCAGCTCCTTCAGCCGCCGCTCGATGCCCGGCGCGGTCATCAGGCTGCCGTTGGAGGCCACCGGGTTGGCGCCCAGCATCAGCAGGAAGTCGGTCCGGTCGACGTCCGGGATCGGCAACATCAGCTGATGGCCGAACATCTCGAGCGCCGCCAGGTGATGCGGCAGCTGGTCGACCGAGGTGGCCGAGTAGCGGTTGCGGGTGCGCAGAGTGCGCAGCAGCGGCGGGCCGTAGAGCAGCACCCCCAGGTTGTGGACGTTGGGGTTGCCCAGGTAGACCGCCAGGGAGTCGCGGCCGTGCTCGCGGCGGATCGCGCCGAGCCGGGCAGCCACCTCGTCGAGCGCCTCGGGCCAGCCAACCTCGCTCCACTCCGTGCCCGTGCGGCGCAGCGGTCGGCGCAGCCGGTCGGGGTCGTCCTGGATGTCCTTCAGGGCCACCGCCTTGGGGCAGACGTGACCGCGGCTGAACGGGTCCTCACGATCGCCGCGGATGGCGACGATCTCGTCTCCGGAGTGCTCGATCTCGATACCGCAGATCGCCTCGCACAGGTTGCAGGCGCGGTAGTGGGTGGTCGTCGACGGGGAGCTCATGAGGGCCGGGGGACGGGCGGATCTTACCGCTCGCGCCCTGTCCGAGAGCTGGAACGCGTCGCCTGTGCCCTGCCTCTTGGGGTGTTGCCGGGCTCTACCCGCGGGTGTGAACATCCTCGGAAGCCGAGAGATCTCTGGCGTCGTCCGCGGCCCCGAGGGTCGGCGCCTTTGGATGGGTTCGCTCATTGACGGAGAGGGAGGTGACACCATGGCTGTCCTCAGGACCCTGTTGACCGCGCTACTCGTCTTGTCCGGGTCAATGGCAGCGGCAGCGGACGATTCCCAGACGCAGTCGGCCGTCGACCCGTCGACCGTCGAGTGGACCGCCGAGCGCTATCTCGGCGCGCGGCCGATGGAGCCGCTGCCGGTGCGCTCGTTGAGCCGGGACCCGCAGTCCAGCGGTCTGCTGGCCGCGCCGGCGGGCGCGCCCGTGGAGTCGTTGGGCAGACCGCCGCTCCGCGGCCGGCTGGACTTCGACCTCTACATCCATGACCCGGGGGCACAACCTCGGTACCTCACGTCGCGGCGTCGCCCGCAGTCGGGGGAGCAGGCGGTCAAGAGCCCCGTCGTCGGCCCCTTTGGGAATCGCGGCCGCTCGGCCATGGATTTCACCAGCTCGCGTCTACTGCCGCGAGACGCGCGGGTGGTCTATCCCTACAGTGCCGTCGGCAAGCTGTTCTTCGTCAAGCCGGGCGGTGGCAGCGGCTATTGCTCGGCATCGGTGATCGAGCACCGCGTGGTGGTGACCGCCGGTCACTGCGTCTACACGCCGGGTGAGGGCTGGCACAAGAACTTCAGCTACGTCCCGGCCTACTATCAGGGCAACGCGCCTTTCGGAACCTGGCGGGCTTCCAGGATCTGGACCACCAACACCTGGTTCAAGGGCGACAACGACTATCCCAACGCGGCCGACTTCGGCGTCCTGGTGATGCGCGACAACACGCAGGGCGAGCGGCTCGGCGAGGTCACCGGCTGGCTCGGGTGGAGGACCAAGAGCCTGACCCCCAACCACCTGCATATCCTCGGCTATCCGAGCAATCTCGACAAGGGTACCGAGATGCACCAGGTCACCAGCGGCAGCTACGACTGCTGCTTCACCAACACCGCGATCTACGGCACCGACATGCGCCAGGGGTCGAGCGGCGGCCCATGGGTGCAGAACTTCGGCGTGCGAGCCAAGGGCCAGAGGGGGGGCAAGAAGAGAAGGCTCAACCGCGTCGTCGGCGTCTACTCCTGGCTCTACACGTCGGACAAGAAGATCATGATCGCCGGCAGTTCGATCCCCGGTGCTTCGTTCTCGAACATGGTTCAGGAAGCCTGCGACAACGCTTCGGGCAACTGCAGCGGGTAGCCGGGCAGGCCGCCGGCGGTCAGTGCCCCGGCAGCTCGCAGATCACCGCGGCCTCACTGCTTTCGGCGATCCTCGCGGCGAGCACCTCGAGGATCGTGTCCCGACGAGCCAGGATGGCCTTCATCTCCTGACGGGTCAGGTGCGGAGCCGTCTCGCGCCGCAGAGCTTCGAGGTCGAGGGCGCGCAGGCCGTCGTAGAGCCGCCGATCGATCCTCTGCAGCAACCGGGGCTCCTGCAGCTCTTTGTGACGCCGGAAGGCGCGGGTGAAGTCGACCATCCACAGCTTCCAGTCCGTGCCGATCAGGAAGTTGCCCAGGTTGGGATCTTCGTTGCAGATCAGTTGATTGAAAACCCGCGCCTGGTGCTTCTGATCGTTCCAGCTCTCGAGGTCGGGTGGGGGGATCTTCTTCTCGTAGCGCTCGGCGTCGGTCATCAGTACGTCGTCGATCCACCAGGTCACGGCCGCCTTCTTGCCGTGATAGACGCGCTCGACCGAGACCGGCACCATGTTCAGGCCCAGCAGACGGTCCAGGCGGTAGGCGGCGATGTTGTACTTGTAGGAGTCGCGGAAGTTGGCGTAGGTGCGCCGTGACGTCTGGAACCGTTTGAGGGTCTCGTCTATCTTCTGGATGTGGGCGTCGTGGGTGAAACCGTCTTGTGACAGGGTCGCCCGCAAGGGTGCGGTGACGCCGCCGGTGATGATCTTCGCGTCACCGATCCGCGCCTGCTGGAGGAACCGCTCCCGCTCGATGTCGGTAGGCGAGCGCTCGGCGGGCAGCGGCGCAGCCGTGGTGACCGGCAGTAGGCAGCAAGCCGCGCCGATCAGCGCCAGCCAGGGTTTTGGAAGCGGATGCTTGGAGCGCTTCATGGCAGTGCCGTTGTGCCCCCGGCGAGGTTAGCATTGAAACATGAAGGAAAAAACGAGAGATGCCATCCAGAAGGCGCTCTTCGAGGCGTTCTTCGTGGTGCTGGCAGTGGTGCTGGCACTGGCAGCAAACGAATGGCGGCAGCATCGCGCCGAGCGCCAGCAGGGCCGCGCGGCGCTGACCAGCATTGTCGAGGAGCTCAAGTCGAACCGGGCCGCGGTGCAGGTGTCCCTCGACTATCACTCCGAGCGCCTGCAGTTGATCGGGCAACTGCGGCGGGAAGGCGCGCGGCCGAGCTTCCGGGACTTTCCACGTGGCTTCGTGTCGCCAGCTCAGACCTTCCAGACCGCCTGGGACGCCGCCGCCGAGACCGGCGCGCTGGGCCACATGGAGTACTCCACCGTGCTCGATCTCTCGCGGCTCTATGCCCGTCAGCGGCGTTACGAGCTCCAGGCGACCGGGGTCGGACAGGTCATCTACGGCGAGCTGTTTCGCGGCGGCGTCGAAGGCGTGCTGGAGAACTACGCCAACCTGGCAGCGCTCATCGGCACGTTCTCGTACAGGGAAAAGGAGCTGCTCGAACGCTACGACGAGATGCTCGCCTCACTCGGGTAGGCTCCACCCACCGGGGGATGACATCGGCGGGGCCGCCGCGCCGACGGGAGGGTCAGGCTAGAATCCGTCCAACAATGCGCAAGGTCGGTTTTTTGGCGATCGCCTGTCGGGCTGCCGAGCGCCGCTGCCGATGAGCGGTCGAAACCTGGGGCGGTACCGGCTCGAGGAGCGCGCGGAGGAGCGCGCCGGCGGAGTGCTGCGCGCCGAGGACACCCTGCTCGAACGGCAGGTGAACCTGCTGCTGGTGCCGCCGGCCGCGGCCGCGGAGCCGGCGCAGCTGGAGCGCATACGTCAGCAGATCGAGCGCGCCGCCGGTTTCGTGCATCCGAACGTCGCCAGCGTCTACGGAATGGAGGAGAGCGACGGGCAGCCGTTCGTCACGTTGGAGCCGGTGGCGGGCCGCAGCTTGGCCAGCGTCCTGGCAGCGGGCGGCCTGTCTCTGGAGAGGGTGCTGGAGATTGCGTTGGTCCTGTGCGACGTCCTGGCCAGCGGCAAAGACGCGGGCGTCGTGCACGGTGGGCTGCACCCCGGTGACGTCGTTCTGGGCGATGACGGCGCGATCACCGTTGGCGGCTTCGGCCTCCATGAACTGCGTCTGGCCGTGGAGGAGGAGCTCGCCGAGCCATCGCCCGCGGCGGCCTATCGGCCACCCGAGGCGGCCCAGGGACTCTTGCCGGACCACCGCGCGGACCTCTTCGCCCTGGGCCGTCTGCTGCGGGAGATGCTCGCGGCGGAGGGCGCCGAGCCGCTGCCGGAGCCCGGGGCGAGCGGGCTGCAGGAGGTTCTGGAGTGCTGTTTGAGCGCCGACCCGGCGCAGCGCCCGCAATCCGCCGCCGAGCTGCGGGCGCCCCTCGAAGAGCTGCAGCGGGAGCTCCTGCGCGAGGAGGAGCCGCAGGCTGAGGACGAGACGCCAGCAAAGTGGCGGCGCATACCGGCGCGGTGGGGCATCCTGGCGGCGGGGCTGCTGCTGCTGGCGATCGCCGGCTGGGCGCTCTGGCGTGGCCTGAGCCGGGCCGAGACGACCGCCGCGCGGGTGGTCGAAAAGGCGGCCCCGGCCGCCGTTGAGCGGGTGGATCTGGCGGTGATGCCTTTCGCTGGCGCGGACGGCACAGCGGAGGCGTTGCTGGCTGAAGGCTTCGGCCGCGAGGTCACCCGTCTCCTGGAGGCGGACAAAGGCGTGTCGGTGGTAGCCGCGGAGAGCGCCGCTTCGGTCGCCGCCACCGATGCAACCGCCCGGCAGCTCGGTGAGCTGCTCGGCGTCGCCCACGTTCTCGAGGGCCGCTTCCTCTGGCAGCGCGAAGCCGATCTCAGCCGCGCCGAGGTGGCCATACGCCTCGTGCGGGCAAGTGATGAAGAGGTGGTCTGGAGCGAGACGCTCGAGGGCTTCTTCGGCGAGATTGTAGAGCTCCAGACCCGGGTCTCGGTGGGTGTCGTGGGTCGCCTCGGCGCCTACGAGGCGTATCTGAATGGCGTCGGCCGGATGGCGCAGGGCGGCTCGCCCAAGGAGCTGCGCGCCGCGGCGGCGGATTTCGAGCAGGCGGCGATCCTCGATCCCGGGCTGCTCCTCGCCCACAGCAGGCAGGTCGCTCTGCAGGTCGCTCTGGCCGAGGTCGGGCAGTCGGCGGACTCTCTGGCCGCCGCCCGACGAGCGCTCGCTGCGGCTCGCAACCTCGACCCGCGGCATCCCGAGGTGCATCGCGCCGCCGGAGAGCTCGAACTGGCCTCCGGCGGAGACCCGACCGTCGCCCTCGAGGAGTTCCGCGCGGCGCTCGAGCGGCTTCCCGGGCACCCCGATCTGCTGCGCGCCGCGGCCTTGATCGACCGCCGGCAGGGTCGCTGGGACGAGGCGATCGATGGGCTGGCGAGGGCGCGGCCGCGCGACCCGCTCGATCTCGATCTGGTGACGGAGCTGGTGCGCACGTTGATCTGGAAGCGGCGCTTCGACGAGGCCGGCGAGCAGATCGATGGGCTGGCGGCGCGTCTGCCGGAGGCCGTCGAGACCGCCCTGTTGCGCGCCGACCTCCTGCTGGGCGATCGGGGCGAGACGGGACGGGCGCGCAGCGCGCTCGAGGGGGTGCCGGAGGCGGCGCACTCCGACCCCCGCTGGCAGGAACGCATGCTGCGGCTGGATCTGTACGACGGGCAGTACGAGACGGCGCTCGACCGACTGTCCGGTCTGCGGCTGGAGGAAGCCGAAGAGCTGATCGAGCGGTCATGGATCCATCGCCACATGGGCCGCGGCAGGCAGGCCGCCGCGGGCTTCGAGAAGGCTCGTGACCTGCTCGACGACCGGCTCGAGGCGAATCCCGATGACCCCTTGCTGAGCGTCCTGCTCGGGCAGGCCTATGCCGGCACTGGCGGCGCCCGTCTCGGCGTGCGTATGGGCCAGCGTGCCGTCGGCCAGCTGCCGGTCACGATCGACGCGGTTGACGGCGCCGAGCTGGTCGAGCGGCTGGCGCGGATCTACGTGCTCGCCGGGGACGCCGAGCACGCCCTCGACGAGCTGGCCTTCCTGCTCGAGATCCCCTCGCCGGTTACCGCCGCCGTGTTGCGCCTCGATCCGGTGTGGCGACCGCTGCGCGACAGCGCCGGTTTTCAGGCGCTGCTCGAGCGGTTCGGGTCATGAGTCATCTCAACCTGGTCTCCCTGGTGGGCTGGGTAGCGCTGTGCCTGCTGGCCTGGCTGGTCGGCGGCTGCAAGCGGCCGATTCCGTGGCGGACCATTCTGGGGTCGGCGGTCCTGACCTTCGGTCTGGGAGCCGTCGTCTTTCTCGTGCCGGCGACGCGCCGGGTCCTGCTGGTCGCCAACGACATCATCCTGGTGCTGCTGAGCAGCAGCACCCGAGGGGCCGAGTTCCTGTTTGGGCCGCTGGCCTTGAGCCCCGGGCAGGTCACCGGCGCCGGCGAGCCGTCGATCGGCTTGGTGCTGGCCGGCCAGGTGCTGCCGGCGGTGATCTTCTTCGCTTCGATCATGGCGGTGCTCCATCATTTCAACCTGATCGAGCCGGTGGTGCGTTTTTTCGGCCGCATCTTCCACAAGACGCTCGAGCTGTCGGGCGCCGAGGCGTTGACCGGTTCGGTGCACATGTTCTTCGGTGTCGAGACGGCGGCCGCTGTGCGGCCCTATCTGGGCGGCATGACGCGGTCCGAGCTGCTGACAGTGCTGGCCACCAACCTGTCGACCGTGGCCTCGACCACCCTGGCCGTCTACGTGCTCTTTCTGCGCGACTCGTTTCCGCAGATCGCCGGCCATCTGCTGTCGGCCTCGCTGCTGTCGATCCCCTGCGCGGTGCTGGCCGCCAAGCTGATCCTGCCCGAGACCGGAACTCCGGAGACCAAAGGCGCGGTGCCGCGGATGGCGCAGGGAGAACGCCACGCCAACGCCATGGGTGCCCTCGCCGCGGGCGCCTGGGACGGTCTCAAGGTGGCGGCCGGCATCACCACGATCCTGATCGCGGTTCTGGGACTGGTGGGAGTGGCCGACGTGATGCTGGCCAAGCTCGGCACACTGGTTGGTGCCGGTCCCGAGCCGCTCAGTCTGGCGGTGGTGCTGGGCTGGCTGTTCCGACCGCTGGCCTGGCTGTTGGGCATCGAGGCCGTCGACCTGGCGACGGCGGGGCGTCTCCTGGGGCAGCGCATCGTGCTCACCGAGGTGGTCAGCTACCAGGAGCTCGGCACGCTGGCCGGTGACGGTGAGCTGTCGCCGCGCACCATTCTGGTCTTGTCGTACGCGCTCTGTGGATTCGCCCACGTCGGCGGCATGGGCATCGCGGTGGGCGGCTTCGGCGCCCTGGCGCGCGGCCGGCTCGAGGATCTCGCCGGGCTGGCCTTCAAGGCCCTGGCGGCGGCGACGCTGGCGACCCTGCTCACCGGCGCCCTGGCCGGGGTCTTCTTCCATGGGCAGGCGGGAATCCTCGGGCTCTGACGACGATGGGCGGGACTCCGATTCACAAGTTGTTGGACCTGTCGGGCAAGAGCGCTTTGGTGACCGGCGCCGGCCGCGGCATCGGCGCGGCGATCGCCCGGCGGTTGGCCGAAGCCGGGGCAGCAGTCGTGGTGAACTACCGGGCCAGCGCCGCCGGCGCCGAGGAGCTGGTCCAGGAGATCCGGGATTCCGGCGGCAAGGCGACTGCCAAGCAGGCCGACGTCACTCACCGTGCCCAGGTCGAGCACCTGGTGGCCGCGACGGTGTCGGCGCACGGCGGTCTCGACGTGCTGGTCAACAACGCCGGCATCTATCCGGTCTCTACTCTGGTCGAGATGTCCGAGGAGGAGTGGGACGCGGTCGTCGACGCCAACCTGAAGAGCGTGCACCTCTGCACCCAGGCCGCCGCGGCGCGCATGATCGAGCGGGGCGAGGGCGGCGCCGTCGTCAACATCGCCTCCATCGAAGGCCACACGCCGGCGCCGATGCACGCCCACTACGACGCCGCCAAGGCGGGCGTCATCATGCACACCCGCGCGGCGGCGCAGGAGTTGGGGCCGCACGGTATCCGCGTCAACGCGCTCTCGCCGGGTCTGATCCAGGCCGAGGGGCTGCAAGAGAGCTGGCCCGAGGGCGTCGAGCGCTGGCTGGCGGCGGCGCCGCTGGGACGGGTCGGCCGGCCGGTCGAGGTGGCCGACGCCTGCCTGTTCCTCGCCTCGTCGGCGGCCGCCTGGATTACCGGTGCCGTGCTGCCGGTGGATGGCGGGGTCCTGGCCAGGCCAGCGTTCTAGCCTGCGGAAGCTCAGGATAGGAGCTCAGGCATGCTGCTCGCAGAGAAGGTGATCGTCGTGACCGGCGCCGGCAGCGGCATCGGCCGGGGCATCGCCGTGGCGGTGGCCGAGGAGGGCGGCGCGGTGGTGGCGCTGGATCTCGACCTGTCCGGGGCCCGGGAGACCGCGGCGGTGGTGGAGGAGGCCGGAGTGGGCGCGCTGCCGCTGGCCGTCGACGTCACCGACGGCGATGCGGTCGCTGGCGCCATCGCGGTCACCGCCGGTCGCTTCGACCGCATCGACGGCTGGGTCAACAACGCCGGCGTCCTGCGCATGGGGCCGGTGCTCGAATCCGGCGACGAGGACTGGGCAAGGCAGCTCGAGGTCAACGCCGGGGCGCTGCTCTCCTGCTGCCGGCTGGCGGCGCGGCGCATGATCGACCAGGCCACGGGCGGCTCCATCGTCAACGTCGCCTCGAACGCCGGCAAGGTGGGCTACCCCGACATGGCCGCCTACAACGCCTCCAAGGCGGCGGTCATCAGCCTGACCCGCTCGCTGGCCGCCGAGTGGGCCGCCGACGGCATCAACGTCAACGCCGTCTGCCCGGGCGGTGTCGAGACGCCGATGCTGTCGCAGGTCGCCCGCTGGATCGGCGAGCGTCAGGGGCTCGACCCCGAGAAGCTGGTGAGCGAGATGACCCCCGTCCAGCTCGGCCGCCATATCCAGCCGATCGAAGTCGGCCGGATCGTCGCCTTCCTGCTCTCCGACCGCGCAGCGATCATCCGCGGCCAGTCGATCAACGTCGACGGCGGCGACACGCCGTACTGACCCTCTCGGATAGCGGAACATGCGGTCGAGCTCCTTCTCGACCGTCCCCGGCGAGCAGCTACTGAAGAACTGCAGCCGGCCGGCGCTCGGTGACGTCATAAGAGCGTTCATGAGTCATCCGGGAGGAGCCACGATGATCACCAAGCGAGCACGGGACAACACCCTTCGATGCATGGGCGCCGCTCTGGCGCTGCTTCTGGCTTCCTGCGGCCAGGCGGATGCCGGCCCACGTCAGATGACCGCCGACGAGTGGCGGCAGGATCTCGCCTGGCTGGCGGAGAAGCTGCCCGACAAGCACGGCGACGCCTTTCACCAGGTCTCCCGGGCCGAGTTCGAGGCCGCGGTGGCGCGGCTGGACGAGCGTATCCCGAGCCTGGAGCGCCACCAGGTTCTGGCCGAGCTGGGGCGCATCGTGGCGCTGGTCGGCGACGGCCACACCGAGCTCTGGCTGCCGCAGGAGGCCACCGGCTTCCGCCGCCTGCCGATCGCCGTGGGCTACTTCGGCGACGAGCTGTACGTCTTCGCCGCCACGCCCGAGCACACGGATCTGCTGGGCAGGCGGGTGCTGGCCATCGGCGGTGTACCGACGGCCGAGGCCTATGAGCGGGTCATCCCGCTGATCGGCCGCGACAACGAGTACGAGTACCTGCGCTCGGCGCCGACCTACCTGATGTTCCCGGAGATCCTCGACGCTCTCGAGATCACGGCGGGCGTCGCCGAGGTCGAGCTGACGCTGGCCGGCCCGGAGGGCGCATCCACCGTGACCCTCAGGCCTCTGGTCGCCGCCGCGTCGGAGTGGGTCAACGCCCGGGAGGCGGCCGGCTCCGAGCCGCCGCTCTACCTGCAGCGGCCGGGGCGCTGGTATTGGTACGAATACCTCGAAGACTCGCGCACGCTGTTTCTCCAGTACGACCGTTGCCGCAATCAGCCGGACGAGCCTTCGATCAAGCGCTTCGCCGGCGAGTTGTTCGCCTTCGTCGACGCGCACCCGGTGGATCGCTTCGTCGTCGATCTGCGCCACAACACGGGTGGCAACTTCCATCGCAACAAGCCGCTGATCGAGGGCATCCGTCGGCGGCCGGAGATCAACCAGGCCGGCAAGCTGTTCGTCATCACCAGCCGTACGACTTTCTCCGCCGCGACCATCGCCGCCATCGACCTGAAGCGCAGCACCGAGGCGATCCTGGTGGGCGAGCCGTCGCGCGGCAAACCCAACGGCTACAGCGACGAGAAGCACCTGCGGCTGCCGAACTCGAACGTCGAGGTCAACTACTCGCCGCTCTACCGCGAGCCGATGCCGGAGCTGGGCGACGCGCCGTTCCTGCCGGTGGACCTGCCCGTCGAGCCGCGCTTCGAGGACTACCGCGAGGGCCGCGACCCGGTGCTGGCGACCATCCTCGCCTATGATCACCAGAAGGCGGGTGCGCGATGAATGACGACTTCCTGTGGGGGCTGATGGGCATCTTCTGGGCACTGGTCAGCCTGATCTGGGTATTCGGCTGGGTAGCCGTCTGGTACCTGCGGCGGCGGGCGGTCGAGAGACGCTCGCTCGAGCTGCGCGAGCTGCTGCACCGCGAGCGCATGGCGGCCATCGAGAAGGGTCTGCCGCTGCCCGAGATTCCGGCGGCGGAGGAGGCGGACCCGGTCTGGATGCGCCCCGAAGCCGAGCGCATGCGCGCCGCCTGGCTGCGGCGCAGCGCCCTGATCCTCGGCCTCTTCTTTCTCTTCGGCGGCCTCGGCATGTGCGCCGGCTTCTATTGGGCGCCCGATCGCGGCTTCAACGGCATGTGGACACTTGGCTTCATCCCAGCATTGTCCGGCATCGGCCTGCTGCTCTACACCGCCATCGCCGGACGACCCGGTCTCTTGCCCGAGGGCTAGGTGCCCGCGTGGGGGCGGACGTCCGTGACGCCGAGCTGGTCACGAGGTACCTGGAAAGCCGCGATCTGGGGCTCTTCGAGGAGCTCGTGGCCCGCTACCGGGAGCGCATGATGCGGCTGGTTCTGTCGGTGCTCGGCCCCGAGCTCGGCAACGATGCCGAGGACGTGGTCCAGGAGGCGTTTCTGCGCGCCCACGATCGCCTGGCGAGCTTCCGCGGACAGAGCCGGTTCGGCAGCTGGCTCTACCGGATCGCCTACAACGGGGCGCTGGACCATCGCCGCTCGGCGTCGCGGCGCAGACGCCGGGCGTGGGAGAGCGCCACCGATCCGACCGGCCCGCCGCGAGTCGACAGCGCCGCCGGCCGGCAGCTGCTTCTCGACGAGCGCGACCGGGCGGTGCGGGCGGCCCTGGCCCGTGTGCCCCAGCCCTACCGGACGGCGCTGCACTCCTACTACTGGCTGGAGCTGCCGGTGGCGGAGATCGCCGAGCTGCTGGGCGTCGCCCGGGGCACGGTCAAGTCCTATCTGCATCGCGGCCGGGCACGCCTGGCCCGGCTGCTCGAGGACGGAGGCACGACGCCATGAACGGTCGCTGTGAGGAGTTCGACCGCTTTCTGGAGAGCCCACCGGGTGATGGCGAGGCCGAGGCCCGCCGGCGGCAGCACCTCGCCGGCTGCGCCTCCTGCCGGCAGCAGGAGGTTGCCGATGCGCTGCTGCGAGAGGCTCTGCCGGAGCCGCCGCCGGAGCTCGGCGCCGGGTTCGACCGCCGGCTGAGAGGCGAGCTGGAGCGGCGGCTGGCCGAGAACACCCCGCCGGCGCGCCGCCAGGGAGGCCTGAGTCCGGTCGCGCTCTGGGCGCTGGGCGCCTACGGTATGGCCGCCGTGCTGGTCAGCCTGCTGGTCCTGGTCAACCTGCCCTGGCAGTCGCTCGCCGCGTCGCCGGGCATGGGCATCGTCCTGGGCGCTCTGGTGTTGCTGAGCCCGCTGGTGCTTCTCGACCGCGTCGGCGTCGTGCGGCCGCCGGGCTGAAGCCTCCCGGGTCCGCGGGCGGCGTGGTGGTCGGTGGCGAGTCAGCCGTAGCCGCGCAGGCGGTCGTAGCTCTCGATCTGCTCGGCGGTGAGCCGGGCTGTTGTCTTCAGGTGGACCGTCAGGTGCGCGAAGCGCAGCTCGCCGCGCAGGCGGGCGATCTCCGCGGTGGCCTCTCGCCGGGACGCCGCGTCGATGGGTGGGTTACGCTGTTCGAGGTCCGGTGGACACACGCGGCACAGCTTTACCGCACTCGTTAGCGTCCTTCGCGCGTCCGGCGGACGGCTTCGTGCCGGCCTACATCGAGACCTACGAGTCCGGCGAGCTGCGCCTGAAGGTCGACGAGGCCCTCGAGGCGCTGCGCGCCTGCCGCGTCTGCCCGCGCGACTGCGACGTGGACCGGCTGGCCGACGAGCGCGCCGTCTGCCGCACCGGCCGCCGCGCCATGGTGGCCAGCGCCTCGGCCCATTTCGGCGAGGAGGACGTGCTCCGGGGCAGCCGCGGCTCGGGCACGATCTTCTTCTCCTACTGCAACCTGCGCTGCGTCTTCTGCCAGAACTACGACATCTCCTGGCAGGGCGGCGGCCGCGAGCTGAGCGCGGCGGAGATCGCGCGCATCATGCTCGACCTCCAGAACCGCGGCTGCCACAACATCAACTTCGTCACCCCCGAGCACGTCGTGCCGCAGGTGCTGGAGGCGGTATGGGAGGCGGTGCGCCACGGCCTGCGGCTGCCGATCGTCTACAACACCAGCGGCTACGACTCGCTGCACTCGATGGAGCTTCTGGATGGGGTGGTCGATGTCTACATGCCGGACCTCAAGTTCTGGGACACCGCGACCGCTCGCCGGTTGGTGCTGGCCCCCGACTACCCCGAGCGCGCCCGCGCCGCGATCCGAGCGATGCACCGGCAGGTGGGGGACCTTGTCTGCGACGAGGATGGCGTCGCCCTGCGCGGCCTTCTGGTGCGCCATCTGGTGATGCCGGGCGGACTGGCCGGCACCGGCGAGGTCATGAGTTTCCTGGCCGACGAGATCTCGCGCGACACCTACGTCAACGTCATGGGCCAGTATGCCCCGGCCGGCAAGGTACTGCAGTTGCGCGAGCGCTATGCCGACGTCGGCCGGCGGGTCACGTCGCGCGAGGTCACGAAAGCGGCCGGCCTCGCCGTCGCCGCCGGCCTGTGGCGTCTCGATCAGCGCTGGCGGCCCGTCCCGGCGCGGGCCATGCTCGGACTGTAGCGGGCCCGCTCGATGAAGATCTCCTGGGCGGCTCTTCGCGGCTCGTCGGCGAGCGGTCGGCGGCGCTCGCACCGGGATCGAGCCGTCATCGAAGGCGATCGGCGGGATGCGCCGCTTGCCGACGTCGGCCTCGATCACGAACTGCTCAGCCGAGGAACCGACCGTGCTTCTTGCGCTGCGCCTTCATGATCTTGAGCTCGCGCTCGCCCGGGATGACGATTCTCGGGTCGGGCTGGAAGTTGATCTTGCGGCTGCGTCCGCGATAGGTGTTGAGCTTCAGGATCAGCCTCAGCGTCTCGCGGCGGGCCAGGTGCTTGTCGTCGGAGCGGATGATCCACCAGGGCGACTTGGCGGTGTGGGTCTTCTGCAGCAGCCGGAACTTTTTCTCGGTGAACTCGTCCCACAGGGCCTGCGCCTGGAGGTCCACCTCGCTGAGCTTCCACTGCCGCAGGGGGTCGTTGCGGCGGCGCTCGAAGCGGCGCTGCTGCTCTTCCTTGGAGACCGAGAAGTAGAGCTTGATCAGGCTGGTGGTGCCGTCCGCCAGGATCCGGTCTTCGTAGCCGATGACCCGGTTCATGAACTCCCGATACTGACGCGGCGTGCAGAAGCTCATCACCGGCTCCACCATGGCGCGGTTGTACCAGCTGCGGTCGAACAGCACGATCTCGCCGGCATGGGGGAACTGCTCGATGTACCGCTTCATGTGCAGCTCGGTCTTCTGCTCGGCGGTGGGCTTGCCCAGGGCCACGACCCGGTAGTGCTTCTCGTTCAGGTAGCGGACCACTCGGCGGATGGTGCCGCCCTTGCCCGAGGCGTCCCGACCGTCGAACAGGATGATGATCTTCCTGCCCGTGACCTCGAGGTGCTGCAGCAGTTTGATGAGCTCCGCCTGGTAGGGGATCAGCTCGGCCTTGGCGAAGTGACGCTCGAGCGCGCTTTGGACGACGCGCCGGGTCTCTTTCCTCTTCAGCTGCCGCCGCGCCGATCGCGCCGCTTCGAGCGGCTCGTCGGCGGGCAGCGTGTCGACGATGCGGGCGACCGCCTCGCGGATCCTGGACGTGTAGCCGGTCGGCTGCCTCACCTCTTCGGCGCGTTTCTTCCTGCGAGTCCCTGCCATTCCGCCCCCCTGTGAAGGCGGATTGTAACCGCTCGGCTACCGTTCGTCTCCGGCGTCGGCCCCGTGCTCCTCACGCAGCGACTCGGTATCCCAACCGGCGTCACGCGACTCGGCGGCGTCCCTGAGGTCGTTCTGCAGCAGCTCCTCCAGGTCCCGAATGCGCTGGCGCGCGGTGTTGATGTAGAGCGCCTGGTCGTGACGCATGGCGGCCAGCTCGCGCAGCGCCGCCTCGTCGTGGCGGCGAAACGTCTGCGCCGCTCGATGGGCCTGGTAGCCGCGAAAGCCGAGCAGCCGCAGCGCCTCGACGCCGGTGCGCAGGGAGGAGTCGAGCTTGTCGCGAAAGACGTGCTCGAGGCCGGCGTCGAGAAGCTCGTAGGCCGCGCCGCGGCCGGGCACCCGCGTCAGCAGGGTCAGATGGGGGAAGAGCCGCCGGGCGGTCGCCACCAGCTCGGCGCATTTCTCGCCGCTGTCGAGGGCGACGATCAGGAGCCTGGCCTGCTCGGCGCCGGCGGAGCGCAGCAGGTCTTCGCGGCTGGCATCACCGTAGAAGACCTTGAGCCCCAGCTTGCGCAGCAGGTCGACCCGGTCCGAGTCGATGTCGAGAACCGTGGTGCCGACGCCGTTGGCGAGCAGCAGCCGGCCGACGATGCTGCCGAACTCGCCGAAGCCGGCGATGATCACCGGGTTCTGCTCATCGATCTCGTCGGCCGGCCGCTCCGCGCTCTCAAGGGTGCCGAAGCGCGGCTGGAGCAGTTTCTCGTTGAGCGTCATCAGGACCGGCGTCGCCGCCATGGTCAGGGCGACCACCGCGATCAGGGTGGCGGCGAGCGACTCGCCGACGACGCCGTAGCGCGTCGCGAACGACAGCAGCACGAAGGCGAACTCGCCACCTTGGGCCAGTGAGAAGGCGAAGAGCAGGTTCTGGTCGATGCCCATCCGGAAGACCCGGCCGAGCACCAGCAAGACGAGCAGCTTGACGGCGATCAGCGCCGCCATGAGACCGGCGATCAGCACCGGCCGTGCGGCGATCAGGCCGAAGTCCATGGCCGCGCCGACGGAGATGAAGAACAGCCCCAGCAGCAGGCCCTTGAAGGGCTCGATGTTGCTCTCCAGCTCGTGACGGTACTCGCTGCGGGCGAGCACCACGCCGGCCAGGAAGGTCCCCAGGGCGGGGCTGACGCCGACCTTCATCATCAGCGTCGCCGTGGCGATGACCAGCAGCAGCGCCGCGGCGGTGAACAGCTCTCGTAGCCCGGTGCGGGCGATGAAGCGGAACATCGGCTGGAGCAGAAAACGGCCGGCCAGCACGATCAGGAGAACCGCGGCCAGCACCACGAGGGTCTCCGCCCAGCCGGGCAGGCCGGCGACCCAGGTCTCTTCGTGATCGCCGCCGCCGTGGACTGCGGCTCCCGGCGGGGCGAGCAGCGGCAGCACCGCCAGGATCGGGATCACCGCGATGTCCTGGAACAGCAGCACGGCAAATGAGCTTTGCCCGCCGCCGGTGCGCAGCAGCCCCTTCTCGGCCAGTGTCTGGAGAACGATGGCGGTGGAGGAGAGGGCCAGTGTCAGGCCGATGGCGACCGCGATCCGCCACTCCAGTCCGGCGGCCGCTGCGCATCCCGCGAGCACCGCCGTCGTCACGCCGACCTGCAGCCCGCCCAGACCGAGGATCGGCGCGCGCATCCGCCAGACCCGGCTTGGCTCGAGCTCGAGGCCGATCAGGAACAGCATCATGACGACTCCGAACTCGGCGAAGTGCAGCACGTCCTGGCCCTCGTCGCCCACCAGGCCGAGGGCATAGCCCAGGACCGACCCCAGGCCGAGGCGCTTGGCGATCGGCACCGAGATCACCGCGGCGGTCAGGTAGACCAGGGCCTGGTAGAAGAAGCCGCCTTGCATCAGCCGTCCTCTTCCCCATCCCGGATCAGTTCGTCGAGACGCAGGTTGAGGCGTGGTTGACGCCCGGCCGCCTCCAGGTCGAGGGACCCGTCGCGCAACGCCTCGAGCGAGCGCCGGTAGTCGCGGGCGTGGCCGCGGATCTCTTCGTCGGTCATGCCGAGTGCCCCGTGCACGACGAACGGCGGCAGGTACTCCATGCCGCAGAGGGCGAACGTCTGCTCGATGGGAGCCAGCAACTGGCGGATCGTGAAGCGGTTGTGCCCGTCGGGGCGGTAGGCATCCTCGCGGCCGCCGGTGGTGATGGCGCTCAGCAGCCGCTTGCCCCTCAGCGCCGTGCCCTGTAAGCCGTAGGCCCAGCCGTGCTCCAGCACCAGATCCTCCCACTGCTTGATCAGCGGTGGCGTCGAATACCAGAAGAAGGGGTGCTGCAGCACGACGAGGTCGTGCTCCTCGAGCAGTTGCTGCTCTCGCCGGACGTCGACGTCGAAGTCCGGATAGGCCTCGTAGAGGTCGTGAAACGTCGTGCCCTCAAGATTGCGAACCGCGTCGGCGAGCTGCCGGTTGATGCGCGACTTCTCGAGGGCCGGGTGGGCTAGGAGGATGAGGGTTTCGTTCATCGGTTCGGCGCCGTGGGTGTTTCGCGGGGCCCGACTATAGACCGGACGGACACCGATACCCGGGCCGACGTCTGTCCGCCGGGTGTCCTGCAGCACGAGCGGGGCGCGGTGACCCGAGCTTCGACGCTCTGGTGGCCCGGGTGCGCGGTGAGAGGTGCCGGCGGCGGCGAAGGATCGATCTGGCGCCGTCATCCAAGAGGCCGGATGAAGCCAAGAGCCCAATGCCGCAGTCGTTTGTGGGGAGCCGCTTGGCAACAGGAAGCGACTCTCGGAAGGAGACTCTGCTTTGTACACAACGGATCCGGCTGATTCCCGACCCATCGATCTTTCGATACTGATCCCGGCGAGAAAGGCGGAGCATTGCCTGGAGGAGACCTGCGCCAGGCTCCACGAAGCGACATCGTCCTACCGCGATCCGGGGTCGTTCGAGATCCTCATCGCCTCCAATGTGGGGGCCTACGACGCCGACGGCACGCCCGGCCTGGCCGCCGACATCGCCAGCCGTTTCGATGAGGTCGTGGCACTCGACACGCCGGGGTTGCCGGGCAAAGGAGCGGCGCTCAAGTGGGGCACCAAGATGGCGAGAGGGCGCGTGATCGCCTTTGTGGACGCCGATCTGCCCTTCGAGCCCGAGTTCCTGGAACGGGCCAGCCGAGCCGTCGAGAGAGGTGCGGATCTGGCCGTGGCCAACCGACGACTCGCAGAAAGCCGACTCAACCTGCGCCGGTCCCCGCTCAGCCCGGGCTTCAGACGTCATCTGCTCGGCAGAGCCTTCAACCGTGTCGTTCGGGCGCTGCTGCCGATCGAGGGTACGGACACCCAGGCCGGAGCGAAGGCGATGAGCCGCAGGCTGGCCCGCGAGGCGTTCGATCGAGTCGTCTGCCCGGGCTTCCTGTTCGACATCGAGCTCTTCCTCTGCGCCGCTGGAGCCGGTCTCCGGGTGGTCGACCTTCCGGTCACCATGTGCCATCGCGCCGACAAGAGCACGGTGAGCGTCATCCGGCTGGCCGCCAACGTGGCCTACTGGCTCGCTCGGATCATGTTGCGGAGTCTCCTTGGCGCCTATTCTGGTGCCCGGTTCGTGACCGGGGTCAACATGGAAACGGAGACCACGACCTGAGCCTGGTCCCGGCCTCGCCGTGAAAGCGCCTCTGCAGAGCAGGTCGTTCTCGAGGCCCCGAGCTGCCGTCACGGCGGATGACTGGGGACTGTCGCGGGGCGTCAACGAGGGCATCCTGAGGCTCGCATCCGCAGGCGTCGTGGGGAGAGTGTCGATCCTGGCGAACGCGGGGCAGCCCGAGTACCGGCTGAACGAGCTCCTGCAGCTGGCCCGAGTCGAGCTGGGACTGCATCTGAATCTCACCTACGGCTCGTTCGAGCACGGCGGCTCGCTGTTGCGGCATTCGGGGCCGGCCGGCTTCTCGCTGCGTTGGTTGCGGGCCGGCGCCGGGGCGCGCAGGATCGTCCGACGGGAGTGCAGACGGCAGCTCTTCCGACTCCGTTCGATGGGCGTGCGGCCGCGCTATGTCGACGGACATCATCATGTGCACCTCATACCCGGCGTGATCGACGCGATCGGTCCGGTCTTGCGCGAGTACGGCATCAAGCGGGTCAGGCTGCCGGTCGATCCGGGCCTGTGGCGGACCCGCAGGCTGCCGGTGCTGCTTCTGGCTCTTGCCGCGAGAGGTGCGTTGGAGCGCCATGGGTTCAGCCACCGGCCGTGCTTCTACCCCCGGACGGCTCACTTTCGTGACCCCCGGCGGCTGGTTGTCGCGTTGGAGCTGCTGTGTGCGCGCCACGGCCGGCTCGAGGTGATCTCGCATCCCGCCGCGTTCAACGACCTCGAGGACCTCGACTGGCCGGATCCGTATCGGCAGGAACGGGTGGCGGAGTTCGAGGCCCTGCTCGAGCTGGCGCCGGGCACCGCGGGTACCGGCGGAACGTCAGCCTGGTGAGGCTCTGGCGAGGGGCGGGCAGAGTGGATCGGGTGCGGGTGGCACGACTCGGGTACCTCCGCTGGGCGCTGTTCGCGGCCGGCCTCGCGGCATCGATCGTGATGGCCCGGCGAGCGCAGATCGAGCTCGATCAGTTCGCGCTCATCGTGCGCGGGTGGATGCTGGCGAAGGAGGGCTGGCTGGTGCCGTTCGGCGCCCTGACGGCGGCCGGCGGCTTTCAACCGGGTGCCCTGTCGAGTCTGCTGATGGGACTGCCGCTCCTGGTCTGGGAGGACTACCGGGCCATCGGGTTCCTCACCCTCTTCACCCACATCGGCGCCTATTGGCTTCTCGACCGGACGCTGAAGGACGTCGTGGGAGCACGGGGTCGACTCGTGCTGTGCATCGTCTACTGGCTCAACCCCTGGCGGCTCTTCTACTCGGCGCACGTGTGGAACCCCAACCTGGTCTTCCTGCCCGCGGTCCTTCACCTGTCGACGGCGATGCGATCGAGACAGCGAGCCAGCTTCCTCCAGAGCTTTGGCCACGTGCTCGCCATCGGCATCGCGTTCCAGCTGCACGCCTCGTTTCTGGTCCTGGCGATCGCTTCGCTGCTGCTTTTCGCCAAGGGGTATCTGCGCGTCCATTGGGGCGGCTTCGTGGCCGGTGTCGCCGTCGCCCTGGGGTCACTCGCGAACTGGGCGGTCGTGGCGCTTCGATACCCGGGACTCCTGCCGATCAACACGGGTTTCATCGGGTCTGGACTCGTCCAGGTGGGACCGGTGCTCAAAGGCGCCGCGTACTGGCTCCGCTATCCCACCGCGGCGTTCTCCTCGAAGATGAGCCGATTCGACTTCGGTCCCGCGCTCGGTGACGGCTGGGACGCGATCCTGTCGCCGCTCTTTCTCACCCTCGTTCGCATCGTCGGTCCGCTCAGCGTCCTGGTCGCCGTGATGGCAAACGTCTGGCTCTGGCGACGACGACCGCGGTTCGGCAAGCTCTCCGCTCGGGCGTCGAGCCTCGAGTGGCTCCTCGGCTACTCGCGCTGGGTCTGTGTCTCCCTCCTGCTGGTCATGGCGCTCAACCCCGCCGGCAGTACGGTGCTGACCTATGTCAGGGGCACGACGAGCTGGCGCGGTTTCATCGCGCTGCCGGCGGCCGTGCTGCCGGTGGTTCTATGGCTTGGTCTCATGTGGCGGACGGCGGCCCGAAAGCAGGTCCGCCTGGGTCTGGCCTTCTATGCGGCAGCGACGGTACTGGTTTCTGCGGCGTTGTCGGTCGCCGCGCCGATGTACCGCAAGGGGGGCGACAGACACCTCTCGAGCGTGATCCGAGAGCACCATGAGATGCTCGACGCGTTGGGGATGCACGAGCACGCGACGATCGTCATCGACGCGGAGAGAGGTTTCAAATCCGAGCTCGTCGAGGGTCCGCGCTCGCTCCAGCGGCCGCCTCCGTTTCCGAGGATGTAGCGTCTCATGCCGGCTGATCGGGAACGGCGCTCGTACTGGGCGGGGATCTGGGCCGATCCAGAGATCGCTCCGCTGATTCTCCAACACGGCCGGATCTTCGCCCTCACGCAGCGCAATTTCGAGAACGGCCTGAGGCGCCTGTTCGGCTCGCTGGCAGGCCGTACGGTGCTCGACTTCGGCTGTGGGGACGGCCTGCTGCTGTCGCGGCTGTCGTGTCGGCGGAGGATTCTCTACGAACCCTCCCCGGTGTACGGGGATGTGCTCGCGGCCCTTGCGGCAAGCGATGCGGGACCCCATGCCGCGACGGTCGTGGGCGGTCCCCAGGAGATCCCGCCGGCCACCGTCGACCTGGTGGTCATCCATGGCGTCGTCCAGTACATGCCACTCGCCGAGCTCGCCGAAGCGCTGCGCAGCTACCGCGGCCTCCTCCGCGACGACAACCTCGGCATCATCGTCGCGGATGTCCCTCACCCGAACCGGCTGGTGGACACCTTGGGCGCCCTGTCCGCCCATCCGACCACCCTGTTGCAGACCGCCGGTCAGGTATTGCAGCTGTTGCGGTCGCGCTACGCCTCGGATCGGCTGCAGCGGCACCGTCTGCGCGAGCTGGTCGCCCTGGCGCAGAGCGAGGGATTCGGGCTCCGGCGACTGGACACCCGGTCCTTCAACCGTGCCCGAAGGACCGTGCATCTGACGGTTTCCGGCCCGGTCTGATCAACTCACTGCTGCGCGGCGGCTACTGGCCGGTGGTCGCGACCTCGGCCCGCGGCGCCGCGAATGCGTACAGGCTGCCCCGGGTGCGCACCAGCAACCGGTCGTCGGCGATCGCCGGCGTTGCGTGGATCTCCTCGCCCAGGTCGTTGAGTCCCAGGACCTCCCACTCACCGGCTGCCGCAAGAACCGCCACCAGGCCGTCCAGGGTGGCGATGAACAGCTTGCCGTCGGCGGCGATGGGCGAGGCATAGACCTTGGGCGAGCCCTTGTTGATGCGGCCCCTCTTCAGCAGTTCGCCGCTGACCGGGTCGAGACTGGAGACGATGCCATCCTTGACCATGAAGAAGACGCCATCCTGCACCAGTGGCGAGGGGATGTAGGGCACGTTTTGGCGGTAGTTCCAGACGATCTCTGGTTTGCCGCTCGCTCCCGGCAGGCGGATGGCGAAGACCCCCCAGCTGTCGTTGACGACCTCCTGGCTGTGGATCCGCCAGTCTTCCGCGGAGATGCCGGCTTTGCCATCGACGTTGATCCAGGCGAAGTGGTTCTTCATCCACGAGCCTTCCAACTCGTCCCTGGACAGCTCGCCGTTGCCGTCGGAGTCGTGCTCGCGGGCGAGCTGACTGAACGGTGGAGGCGCCTCCGAAGCGTGATCGATGGCGTTGACGAAGAGCAGATCCCCGTCCGTGACAGGGCTCGAGATCGGGCTGGTGCCGACACCGCCCAGCGCCCACAGGGGCTGCCCGGTCGCCGCGTCATAGACGTCGATCCAGCGCGAGCCGGAGACCACAATCGAGCCGTCGGCGAGCAGGACCGGTGTCGTGTAGGCCTCGAGCCGCGCCGGCCTGCGCCGCCGCCAGAGCTCCTCACCGCTGTCCTTGTCGAGCGCCAGCAGAAACGAGTCCTGCGCCTGATCGCACAGCATCAATAGCCGGTCGCCGGACAGGATCGGCGAGGCCGCGATGCTGTAGAAGTTGCGAAACGGGCCAAACGACCGCCGCCAACGCTCCTTGCCCGTCGCGTCGTAGGAGACCAGGCCGGCTTCGTGGAAAAAGGCGTAGACGTTGGTGCCGTCGGTCGCCGGGCTGGGGGTGGATGAGTCGGTCGCCCGATGGAGCTCGGCGGTATGTCCGCGATCCAGCTCGCGGCGCCACGACTCGCTGCCGTTCTGGCGGTCGAGCGCGACAACGACCAACTTGTCGTCCTCGATGCCGGTGAGGAAGATCTGCCGGTCGCCGACGGCCGGGGATGAGCGTCCGAACGGCACTGCGGTCCGCCAGGCCACGTTGCTCTCGGGGCCGAACGCCACCGGTAGGCCTTTGGCCTCGATCACGCCCGAGCCGTTGGGGCCGCGAAATCGAGACCACTCTCCAGCGTCGGTCGGCAAGGCCACGGAAGCCACTGCGAGCGGCGCCATCACCAAAAAGAGAACTGCAAGACGAGCCAGGCTCATCCTCGGCATGATCGTCCCCCTCTATTCACTGCGTGTCAGCGGGCGGAGTATAGCTGCAAGGCCGGGCCCGCGGCCTCGGGCTACGACCCCTCGCCGTCGACCACCGGGTAAAGATCCCCTTCCTTCGAGACCTCGTAGTCGGCCGACTTGCCGGGCGGGATGCTCAGGTATCGCCAGTCGGGACCGGCGAAGTGCCGCGCCAGCAGTACGATCTGGCCGACGTGGTAGGCGTAGTGGGTGAGCTGCCGGTTGATCGCCGCGATCACGTTGTGCGGCTCGCCGCGGATGGTCACGCTGCGCTCCAGGTCCTGCCAGGTGAGGCCGGAGATCGCGGCCAGGGTCAGTGCCCAGCCGTCCTCCCAGCGCTGACGCAGGTCGGCGATGCTCATGTCACCGCGCTCGAACTCGGTGTCCCGGTGGCGGTCCGGTTTCTCGCCGTCCGAGGTCAGGAAGTCGGTCCAGCGCGAGCGCATGTTGCCGGCCATGTGCTTCATGACGACAGCGATGCTGTTGGTCTCACCGTCGAGGGCGGCGAACAGCTGCTCGTCGCTGACCTGGGCGATGGCCCGGTCGGCCAGCTCCTTGTACTTGCGGAGCTGGCGCAGAGCGTCTTCGAGATAGCGGTCGCGGATCATGGGC
>CALZJC010000078.1 GCA_945787525.1 Thermoanaerobaculia bacterium
CGATTCACGGCGCCGCCGCCCGAAGACCTGCGGCAGCTGTGGCACCGGCTCTCCGGCCGCGACCTGCCCTAGCCCGACCTTCTCACCAATCGTCTACGAAACGCCGTATCCACCCGAATCTGCAGCGTTACGCTCCTGTCGGGCATCCTCAGCGTGCTTCGACGACCGGCTAGCGCCGCGCTACAGCAGCTCTGCGAGCGGCTTGTGCGGGCGGTCCTGCGACTCGGCCACCGGTTTGCACGTGATGTGGCCGCGGTACGTATTGACTCCCTCGGCCAGTCCCGGGTCGGCCTTCACCGCCTCGACGACGCCCTTGTCGGCGAGCGCCTGGGCGTAGCGGTACGTGGCATTGTTGAGCGCGTAGGTCGACGTGCGCGGCACGGCGCCGGGCATGTTGGCCACACAGTAGTGGACGATGCCGTCGACCTCGTAGATCGGATCGGAGTGGGTGGTCGGCCGGGTGGTCTCGAAGCAGCCTCCCTGATCCACCGCCACGTCGACCACGACCGAGCCCTTCTTCATCAGCGAGAGCATGTCGCGGGTCACCAGCTTGGGCGCCGACCGGCCGGGAATCAGCACCGCACCCACCAGGACGTCGGCCCGGGCCAGCGCGGCGTGCAGGTTGTGGTGGTTGCTGGCCAGCGTGGTCACCGCGCCATGGAACAGATTGTCGAGGTAGCGCATGCGTTCGCCGCTGGTCTCGAGAATGGTCACGCGGGCGCCCAGGCCGAGAGCGACCTTGGCCGCGTTCAGCCCGACGATGCCGCCGCCGATGATCACCACGTCCCCCGGCTGTACGCCGGGCACACCCGTCAACAGAATGCCGCGGCCGCCGTGGCGCCGCTCCAGGAAGTTGCCTCCCATGAGGACCGCCATGCGGCCGGCGACTTCGGACATCGGGCTCAGCAGCGGCAGGGTGCCGTGCCTGTCGGTGATGGTCTCGTAGGCGATCCCCGTGACCTCACGATCGAGCAGCAGCTGGGTGAGCTCGGGCAGCGGCGCCAGGTGCAGGTAGGTGAACAGGGTCTGGCCCTGCCGCAGGTGGTCGAACTCCGGTTCGATGGGCTCCTTGACCTTGACGATCATCTCGGCGGCCGACCAGACGTCGCCCGCCTCGGGAACGATCCGCGCGCCGGCGTCGCTGTACTCCGAATCCTCGATGCCGCTGCCGTTGCCGGCACCGGCCTGGATGAGAACCTCGTGCCCCGTGCCCACCAGCGCGTGCGCCGCCGCGGGAATCATGCCCACGCGGTACTCGTGGTTCTTGACCTCGCTCGGGACGCCGACTCTCATCAGCCTTCAGCTTTCGCCGCCGACGGCGAGGAAGACCCGGAGTCGTCCAGGCTCTGCTGCTGGGGTTGGGGCTTCGCTTCCGGCGCGGGCTCGGATGCCGGGGGCTTGGACGGCGACGCCTCGGACTGTGCGGCCTCGGACTGTGCCGCCTTGGATTGGGCCGCCGGGGCCGGCGCCGCATCCGAGGTCATCTCCACCTTGCCCTTGAAGAAAGCGCCGGCGTTGATGGCCACTCGAGGCGCGCTGACGTCGCCGTCGATGCGGCCGGATGCCAGCACTTCGATGCGCTCGCTGGCGCGGATGTCGCCCTCGACCCGGCCGGAGATCTTGACCTGCCGGGCCTCGATCTGGCCCTTGACCTCGCCGCCTTCGCCCACCACGACGGTGCCGCCGAGAACCAGCTGGCCCTCGACCTGGCCGTCGATCAACACGTCGGTGCCACCGGAGATCTCGCCCTGGACTCGCGAGCCGGCGGCGACGACGGTGGTCTGCTGGCCGCCCGCCGCGGGCTGCGGACGACGCTGGGGATTGGCAGAGGGGTTTGCGGGATCACCGCCTTCTCGCTGGAATATGGACATCGTCTCCTCGGTCTCTCGGTGGGCGGCCGCGTCGGGCCGGTCGTTGATTTTCTGGAGCGGGCAACGGGACTCGAACCCGCGACATCAAGCTTGGGAAGCTTGCACTCTACCAGCTGAGTTATGCCCGCCGGATCGGTGCCAGAGGCGAAGTCAATCTAGCCGACGGCGACAAAGCCCGTCAAGAAGCAACCACGGCTGGATCGAGAGGTTGCGGATGGTGGGTGGATCGCTATACTGCTCGTAGAGATGGCACGGGACGGTGGCGGCGAGGCCCTCTACTTCTTCCCCGATGAGGAGATCGGCGCCGAGGCGGTGCGCGAGATCCTCGCCGGCGACGACGAGGAGCGCCGCATCTGGGTGGTCTCCCACCTCTTGCGCTACGCCCAGTGGGACGACATCTGGGATTTCGTCAGCCGCGACGAGGTACGAGCCCTCTTCCCCCGCCTCGACCTGTCCGACAACCTGCGGGCAGCCTGGGCCAAGATGCTCAAGGTCGAAGCGCCGGTCGCCAACTAGCGCCGGTGCCCGGGTCGGGTAGCGGGTGGCATGGGGCCATATGCGAGGCGCCACGACGCGGGCGATGGGGGCCATCGTTGAGGAGTGGCAACGCCGCAGATGGCCCCATGGCTCCCGCTACGGGCGGCGGAAGACGACTTCGAACATCTTTGGCCACAGCTTGCCGGTCAGCAGGAAGACACCAGCCTCGGCGTCCCAGGCGATGCCGTTGAGCACATCGGCCTGCTGGCGCTCGGTTTGGCTGAGCAGCCCCGAGGCGTCGATCACCGCCGTCACCCGCCCGCCGTGCGGCTCGATCCTGACGATGGCGTCCGAGCCCAGCAGGTTGGCGTAGATCCAGCCCTCGGCGCACTCGAGCTCGTTGAGCTGCCGCAACGGCCGACCTTCGAGGGTCACCGCGAGCCGCCGGCGCACGGCGAAGCTATGCGGGTCGCGTACGGTGAGAACGTCGCTGCCGTCGCTCTGGTACAGCCGGCGACCGTCGCCGCACAGCCCCCAGCCTTCGCCCGGATAGGCAAAGCGCCCGGTCTCGGTGAGCGAAGCGCGATCCCAGACGACGGCGACGCCCTCACGCCAGGTCAGCTGGATCAGGCGGTCATCCACCGCGGCGAGCCCTTCGCCGAAAAGCCCGGGCGCCAGCGGTTTCTCGTCCAGCACCCGGCCGGTCTGCCGATCGAGCCGCCGCAGAGAGCTTTCGCCGTACTGGCCGCGGCTCTCGAACAGCTCGCCGCCGGCGATGACCAGCCCCTGGGTGAACGAGGCCGGGTCGTGCGGCAGACTGCGCCGCACCTCGACGACGAGCCTCTCCAGCTCCCCCGCCGGTGGCGCCGCGACGCCTTCGCAGGCACCACCCGCAAGCCAGGCCACGGTGCCGGCGAAGAGCCAGTCCACAGGCCGCCGACGGCGCTGGAGTCCGCCCACCTAGCCCGACCCCGACCGAGGCAGGTCCCGCAGATTCAGGTGCATACGTCGGCGCAGTAGAGAGCTGGTGAGTAAGGTCGGGCTAGCTCTTCCGGCTCGTCGACAGGCGCCAGAAGAGCCCGGCCAGGGCCAGGAAGAAGAGCAGCGACAGCCAGGGGGCGGCAGCCCCCGCCCATTCGGTGCCGATACCGGCGGGCGCCCGGCCGAGGGCGTAGGCCACCAGAGCGATGCCGACGCCCAGCAACCCCTCCCCACCCACCAGGCCGGAGCCGAACAGGACGCCCTGCTCCCGGCGTTCCGAGCGTTCGTCCTCGTCGGCCGCACGGCGCTCGGCGAGCCAGCGCAGGGCGCCGCCGAGAAAGACCGGCACCATGGTGCTGACCGGCAGATAGACACCGACGGCGAACGGCAGGCTGGGAATCCGGCACAGCTCGCAGACCAGGGCGATGCCGACGCCGATGGCGACCAGCCCCCAGGGCAGCGAGCTCTGCAGCACCCCTTCGATGACCAGCTTCATCAACGTCGCCTGCGGCGCCGGCAGCTCGGCGGTGCCGAAGCCGTAGGACTGGTCCAGCAGCAGTACCGCCATGCAGACGAAGGTGGCGGAGGTCAGCACACCGATCAACTCACCGGTCTGCTGCCGAGCCGGTGTGGCGCCGAGCAGGAAGCCGGTCTTGAGATCCTGCGACGTGTCGCCGGCGATCGAGGCCGCGATCGCCACGACGCAGCCGACGGTCAGTGCCGCCACCTTGCCCACATCGCCCGTCCAGCCCAGGACCAGGAAGATCCCCGAGGTGGCCAGCAGGGTCGCGATGGTCATGCCGCTGGTCGGGTTGGAGGTGACGCCCACCAGGCCGACGATGCGGGAGGAGACGGTGACGAAGAAGAACGCCGCGACCGCCACCAGAACCGCCGCCAGCACCCGGCCGGTCATGGCCGGCAGGCTGCTGAAGATCTGCGGCACCAGGGCCAGCACGAGCACGATCAGCGCCACGCCGCCGCCGATCCAGGTCAGCGGCAGATCGCGGTCGGTGCGCTGCTCTTCGCCGGCGTCGGCGCTCAGCCGCTGGCGCAGCTGCCGCGCGCCGACCTTGAAGCTCTCGATCATCGTCGGGATGCTGCGGATCAGGGTGACCAGGCCGCCGGTGGCCACCGCCCCGGCGCCGATGTAGCGCACGTAGCGGGTCCACAGCTGGGAGGGCTCCATCTGGGCGATCGTCAGCACGGTCTCCGGGTAGAGCGGCACGGCGCGGCCCTCTCCCCACCAGGCGAGAACCGGGATGATCACCAGCCACGACAGCAGGCCGCCGCCCACCATGATGGCGGCGATCCGGGGCCCGAGGATGAAGCCGACGCCAAACAGGGCGGCCGAGTTCTCCAGACCGAGCTCGGCCTTGCGGATGAACGGCACCTTGGCGTGCAGCCCGTCGGGCAGCGCCTTGAGCCAGCCGAGCACGAACTTGAACAGCGCCCCCACCGCCAGACCGCGAAAGACGTTGCGCGCCTTGGCCCCGCCCACCTCGCTGGCCACCAGCACCTCGGCGCAGGCGGTGCCCTCGGGGTACGGCAGACGTCCGTGCTCCCCGCGGATCAGGAACCGGCGCAGCGGCACCATGAACAGGACGCCCAGCAGGCCGCCGCACATCGCCAGCAGGGTCATCTGCAGCAGGCCCGGCGCCAGGCCCCACAGAAAGAGCGCCGGCAGGGTGAAGATGACGCCGCTGGCCACCGAGCTCGAAGCGGAGCCGACCGTCTGCGAGGTGTTGGCCTCGAGCACCGTGCTGCCCACGCCCACGCCACGCAGCGCCCGGAAGACGGCGACCGTCATCACCGCCACCGGAATCGAGGTCGAGATGGTCAGCCCGACCCGCAGCCCGAGGTAGGCGTTGGCAAAGCCGAAGAGAATGCCGAACAGAATGCCGGCGACGACTGCCTTGATGGTGAACTCGGCCGGTGAGTCTGCCGGCGGAACGAACGGGTGGTAGCTCTCGCCGGGCGCAAGTGGCTCGTAGGCCTGGCGGCTGAGCCCCTTGGCGGCGCCTCTTGTCTCGTCCATGGAAGCCGTCATGCTACTACGGAACGGGTGGGCCACCGGCCGGCCCATGGCTGCACGAGCCCAGGTCGGGCAACGAAGCCCAGGCGCCGATGGGTGCGCCGGGCGGCACGGCCGCGGCGCCCGCCGGCGCCTCCGCCGGGGCGCCGGGGCGGTCCAGATGGCGACGGATCTGGGCCGCCAGGGCCTGTCGACGGCTCGCCGCCGGCCCGCCCGAGGGGTCGCCGGCCAGAGCCTCCGCCAGCCGGCCCAGCTGCCAGTCGGCCCGGGCGCGCACCGCGCCGCTGGCGCCGCCGCCGGCCAACCCGATGAGCCGCGAGACCACCACCTCCTGCACCGAGGCGCGGATCTCGGCATGGCGCGGGCCCTCTCCGGCCGGCCGGGTGAAGACCCTGTCGCAGAGGCGGGACAGCACCGTCGCGAAGCCCGGCAGCTCCGGCATGCGGCGGTGCTGATCCACCAGTCGCGCCGCCCGCTGCGGCTGCAACAGCGCCGCCACGGTGAGGTCGGCCGCGGTCGCCGCGGCGCCGAGCGCGTCGAAGGTCGGCGCGGTGTCGTGCGCGAAGAGCTCGCGGTTGGGGGCGTAGCCGTGGGGGCGCGGCAGGAGCAGGGCGAGCAGGTCTTCGCGGATGTCCAGTTCGTGCGGCTCGAGCGTCGCCAGTAGAGCCTCCAGGGCGCGCCGCTGCCGCTCGGCTGCCAGCGGCCGGGACGGCGGCTGGCCGTCGCCGCGCAGGGCGTAGCCGTAGTCGACGCCACCGACCACCTTGGCCGCCGCCTCGAGCTGATAGCGGTGCCGCAGGTAGACCGTGGCGAACACCTCCTGGAGCAGGGCCAGCGGCCTGCCCGGGGCCAGGTTGGCCGGGCCGAAGCGGGCCAGCGCCAGGCGCCGCACCCGCATCTCGTGCTCGAGCTGGGCGACCGGATCCTGTCCGTTGTCCCACAGGCTGGCCGCCGGCTGGGCGCCCCCGGCCGGGCGGGCGACTTCGTCGGTCAGGAACCGGAGGCCGCCGTCGATGCCGCGGCGGATGATCGCCGACAACTCCTCCTGGCCGGCGGCGCCCGCCGGCACCTGGCTGTAGGCGTAGCGGATCGCCTGCAGGTCCCACTCCCCCACCCCGACCGCATAGGCGTCGCTGACGTCGAACGAGCCGTCGTCCCGCAGGCCGATGAGCGGCGCCGGGTAGTCCATCACCGAGGCGCGTCCGCCGAAGGTGCTGGCGGCGAAGTTGTGGGCCAGGCCCAGGGTGTGCCCGACCTCGTGCGCCGCCAGCTGCCGGATGCGGGCCAGGGCCAGCTCCACCGGGTCTTCGGGGCCGCCGGCGCCGGTGCCGGCGACGCCGAGCAGACCCTCGAAGATCAAGCGGTCCTGGCGCACCCGCAGCGAGCCCAGGCTGACGTGCCCCTTGAGGCGCTCGCCGGTCAGCGGGTCGACCACACCGCCGCCGTAGGACCAGCCGCGGGTCGAGCGATGGACCCACTGGATCACGTTGTAGCGCGCGTCCAGCGGATGCACGTCCCGCGGCAGAATCTCGACCCGGAAGGCGTCCCGAAAGCCCGCCGCCTCGAAGGCCCGCGCCCACCAGCCGGCGCCTTCGACGACCGCGCCGCGCACCGGTTCGGGGATGGCCGGGTCGACGTAGTAGACGATCGGCGCGACGGCCGTGGAGACCGCCGCGTCGGGGTCGCTCTTGGCCAGCCGGTGGCGCACGATCCAGCGCCGCTCGAGGGTCTCGTCGAGGCCCGCCGCGTAGTCCGCGAAGCTCACCGCGAACGAGCCCGAGCGCGGGTCGAAGGGGCGCGGCTCGTAGCCCTCGTCGGGCAGCCGCAGGAACGAGTGGTGCTGGACCAGGGTCACCGCCTCGCCGCTCGCCGCGGTACCGCGCACCAGCTGCCCCGGCGAGTCGCTGACATAGGTCAGGAGAGCCTCGAGCTCGATGTTGTCGGGAAACGCCAGGCAGCGGTCGAGATCGACGGCGCTGCGCTCGGCCTCGAGGCGGAAGTCGCCCTGGCCCGCGGCAGTCATCGCGGCCGGCACGCCGTGCACGTCGCGCAGCAGGAACGGCGTCAGGTCGACCAGACCGCGGCCCTCGCCATCGAGGCTCTCGATCGGCCCCGCCCAGAGGACCGAGGTGGCGAACGACTCGGCGGCCGCCCGGCGCTCGGCGGCGGCGGCGCCGAGCGCCCGGAAGCCGAGGTTGCGCTGTTCGACCAGGAGCTTGCCGCCGACCCGGCGCAGCCACACCCGGCGGGCGCCCCCGAGCTGTCCCCGATCCAGCCCGACGGGGTTCGAGCCCAGACCGGTCACCAGCCCCTCGACGTACAGATACTCCCCCAGCAGCCCGCGGTGGCGGTCTGGATCCTCTGGCGGGCCGGCAGCGGGCGCCGGCGGCACTTCGAGCCACAGGCCGCCGCTAGCGTCATCGACCCAGAACGTCAGCAGACCGCGGCGGGGCTCCAGCTCCGCGACCCGGTCGGCGAAGCTCGCCTCCTCGGCGCGCGGGGCGCTGCCGGCGGTCAGCGCCGCGACAAGCACAAGGCCAGCGAATCTCCTCATCAGCCGTTCCTCCCGAGTCGCAGGCTACCCCGTCTGGTCGGGCGGCTCGTCGTCCCGGTCCGCGCGCCCTGCCGTCAGCGGCAGGTGGATCGAGACCTCCAGGCCGCCACCGGCGCGATTGCGCGCCCGCATGGAACCGCCGTGCGATTCGGCGATGCGCCGGGCGATCGGCAGGCCGAGACCGGTGCCGGTGTCGTGGGTCGAGAAGTAGGGGTCGAAGATCTTGCCCAGCAGCTCGGGGGCGACGCCCGGTCCGCGGTCGGCGATGCGGATCACGGCCTGGTCGCCGGCGGTCGTCAGCGCCACCTCGACCACCGCGCCCTCGGGGCTGACCCGCAGGGCGTTCTCGATCAGGTTGCGCACCGCGCGACCCAGCAGCTTGGCGTCGATGTCGAGCCGCAGGGGCGCATCGGGGCCCTTCCAGCGCACCGCCGCGGCGCCGCGCGGCGCGGTCTCGTAGGCCGCCACCACCCGGGCGACCGTCGCGACCAGATCCGTCTCGCGACGCTCGATCCGGGGGATCTTGCTGTAGGTCGAGAACTCCATGGCGATCACCCGCAGCTCTTCGACCTGCTGCAGGATGTTGGTCGTGCAGCGCTCGAAGACCTCCTCGAACTGGTCCGGATCGTCGCGCCACACCTGGCGCATGTGCTCGGCGGAGAGACGGATCGGAGTCAACGGGTTCTTGATCTCGTGGGCGATGATGCGGGCCATCTCGGCCCACGCCTCCAGCCGCTGTACCCGCAGCACTTCGGTGACGTCCTCGACCACCAGCAGCGCCACCGGATCGCCGGGCCCCGGCAGCGGCGCCCAGACCAGCGACCACTCGCGCGGCTGGTCCTCCGCGCCGGGCAGCCGGATCGTGCGCTGGCGGGGCTCGTCGCCGGAGGATGCCGCGAAGCGGGCCACCGCGGCCAGTCCGGCCGCAGCATCCTGGCGGCCGCCGATCGTCTCGCCCACCGCGGCGCCGAGCAGCTGCCGCGCCACCCGGTTGTGCAACACCACCCGCCGGTCCGCGTCGAGGGACACGACGGCGGCATTGATGTTCTCGACCATCAGCTCGATGACCTTTTTCTCGCGCGTCAGGCGTCGCCTGCCCTCGGCGATCCGGCCGGCCATGCGATCGATGGCCTGGGCCAGGGTGGCGAGCTCTTCGTCGGCGGGCTCGAACGCCAGCGAGGTGGCGCCCTCGGCGATCTCCTGGGTGCCGCGTACGATCCTCATCAACGGCTCGGTGAAGCCCCGCCCGAGGCGCGCGCCCACGGCAACCATCAGCAGGATCAGGGCGCTGGTGACCAGAGCGGCGCGCCGTCGGAGCGCCGCGATCTCTCCCGCCACCTCTTCCTGCTGTGCCAGCAGCGGCACCGAGACAAACAGCCGCGCCCGGTCCAGCGCCACGCCGGGGACCTCCAGAGGTCCGTAGAGCTCCAGATAGTCGGTGCCACCCACCCGGTTGCGCCGGCTGGCGCGCTCCCGCGAGCGCAGCAGCAGCCGGGAGTAGATCTCGCCCGGAATCCGCCGCGGCAGGAACCCGGCGGCAAAAAGCTCGGGCTTGCTCGACACGTAGACGGTGCTGCCCCAGTAGAGATTCACGTCCTGCCGGATGACCCCCGCCAGCCAGACCAGCAACTCGTTGTCCAGCTGCGTGTCGATGACGAAACCGGTCTCGAGGCTCAGCACGTATTCGCCGAGGACCCGCTGCGCCGACTCGAGGGCCGCCTCGCCCGCGGCGAGCTGGTCGCGCTGCAGCCGCTCGCTCATGAAGCGCACGAAGACCGCGTTGAGCAGCAGCACCGGGGCCAGCAGCAGGAGGCCGTACACCACCAGCATGCGGCGCGAATAGGAGCGCAACGTCGTGCGCAGGGCGGCGCCCAACCGCCGCCCGCCACTGGCGAGAGCGACCAGCAGCACCACCGCGCCCAGCGCGTAGAGCACCCCCAGACCGTTGACGCCGACCCGTTCGAGCGCCCGCCCGGGCCGCAGCCGCGGTAACAGCAACGCCCGCACCCCCTCGGGGCCCGGCGAGGTGTAGACCGTCGCCGCTCCCGACGAAGTCGCCACCTCGCCACGGCCGCCGGCCAGCAGCCGCTCGTCCAGGCGAGGGCCCTCGCCCCAGGCGGTGTAGGTCGGCAGCCCGTCGGCGCCGAAGAGCGCGAAGCTGGCCGGCGCCGCCAGCTCTTCGGCGGGCGGCCGGAGAAACGGCCCGTCGCGCAGCAGCCGGGCCGCCAGGTCTTCCAGCGGCAACGCCTCGAGGCGGAAGCCCGGACGCGGCTTGAGCCAGTAGCGAGCCACCCCCCATCGCCGGCCGGCGCGATTCAGCTCGACGCTGCCGGCCTCCCGGGTGTCGTCCCAGACCGGCAACGCCGGCTCGGGCTGGCGCAGTGGTGAGTCGTCCGGCCGGCCCTGCTCGGTCAGCGGCAGACCGAAAGCGAACTTCGACCGCGCTCCCTGCTCGGGAATGACGGCGAGAGCCGACAGGACACCGCGCGCCGCCAGGGGTGAGTGATGCCACAGCTCGTAGGCCAGATCCTGGCGGTCGAGAAGGTCGGGATCCTGCAGGGCCGTGCGCTCCAGATCCACCCTCGAGAGGTACTCGCGGACCTCTTGCGAGAGAGCCTCCAGCTCGGCGTTGGTGGGTAGCGACAGCTGCGGCAGCACCGTACCCTCGAGGTGACGCCGCAGACCGACGCGGTAGGCCAGCTCCCAGGCACCGGCCCCGAGCAGGGCGGCGCAGACGGTCAGCACTCCGAGGGTCGCCGGGCCGCCCCCGCGGCTGGCTGCCCAGTGTCCGACCGAGGCTCCCCCGGCCAGCAGCAGGGCGCCTCCGAGAAGCGGCAGGTCGTGCGCCGCCGCCGCGGCCAGCAGCAGGGCGGCCGCCACCCAGGCCCAGCGGCTGCCTCCGCCGGCCGCCCCGCCGCGGCCCGGAGAGCGGCCCAGCGCGCGGGCGAGCAGGCCGAGGACAAGAGCCGCCAGCGCCACACGCAGCGTGATCGCGTCGACGTCCGGGATCAGCCGTTCGCCCAGATCCGTCGGCCCGGCGCGGAACTGCAGGGCCAGACTCACGCCCAGCGCCGCGAGCCCTCCCGCCATGCCCCAGGCCGGGCCACCCAGTCGACTGGAGGCGGCCGTTTGCGCCGCCGATCCACGCCACGAGAGAGCTGCCCACGCCAGGGCGGCGGCG
>CALZJC010000079.1 GCA_945787525.1 Thermoanaerobaculia bacterium
CTCGACCCCGGCGACGCTCTTGCCCGCCTGCCAGTAGTCCTTCGAGCCGCTCTCATCGAGCGATGCCCGGCGCAGCTGCCAGATCGAGCGCAGCCCGTAGATGGTGCGCATCAGGTGCTTGCGCTTGCGGCCGCGGAGCATCCAGCGGGCCAGCGGCCCGGCTTTGGTGCCGATGCGCTCGATGTACGGAGTCCGGATCACCGACACCGGCACGCCGGTGATCCGTTCGGAGAGGACGATGTCCTCTTCGGCGGCGTCGACGATCGCCTGCTTGTAGGGCCGGCCGGCGCGGCTCTCGGGGGTGGCGATGAAGCGGGTGCCCATCTGAACCGCCGCGTAGCCCATGCCGAGCGCCTCGACGAAGCCGGCTTCGCTGGCGATGCCACCGGCGCAGACCACCGGCACGCCGAGCTCGGCCAGATCTTCCAGCAGCTCGCGGCTGCTCCTGCCTCCGGCGTGGCCGCCGGCCCGGTTGTTGACCGCGATCAGGCCGTCGACGCCGTCGTCGAGCCCCTTGACCGCCCACTTGCGCTCGGTGACGTCGTGGTAGACGACTCCGCCGACGGCGTGCGCCTTCTCAACCACCCAGCCGGGCTTGCCCAGTGAGGTGATGAAAAAGCGCACCCCCTCCTCGAGGGCGATGTCCACCCAGCGAATCATGCGCTCGTGATAGACCTTCGACGACTGCTCGATCAGCGCGTTCATGCCGATCGGCTGCGCCGTCAGCCGCCGCATCAGGCGGAGGCCCTCGCGGAAGTCATGGCGGTGCACATAGGTCAGCGACATCGGCTGCAGCACGCCCAGACCGCCGGCCTCCGAGGCCGCGGCGACCAGCTCGGGGTTGCTGCACGGGTACATCGGGCCGCAGATGATCGGCACCTCTACCCCGGCGTGGCGGGTGAAGGCGGTGTCGAGCGGGCCGGATCCTGTTCCGGCGGCTGGCCCGGGGCCGGACCGCGTGGGCGCGGTCAGCTCAGCCACCAGGTGTACCCTTCGCGGCGTCATCCTTCGATGGCGTCTCGCCGGGTCCCAGCAGCCAGCGCGCCGTGACCCTGGCCACGACGTCGCCGGTCTGGTCGCGAATCACCGCTTCGGCGCGATGCTCCGACCTCTCGCTCACCTCCGCCACCTGGCAACGGCACTCGGCGATCAGCAGGCCGCGCGCCTTCTTCACGTACTGCGCGTCGAGGCCGGTGACGATGCCGCGGACGCTCGCCGGCAGCCCGGTGAGCATCGCCAGCCCCGAAGCCACCTCACCCAGGTTGACCAGCGCCACGGCGTGCACCGAGTCGAGGTGGTTGCGCACCCGCCGCCGGTCGCGCAGCTCGGCGCGGGCATAGCCGGGGCCGAGCTCGGTGATCCGGGCACCGAGGGTGCCGGTGTAGGGCGCCGTGCGGCCGACGATCCAGGAGAACAGCCGCTTGCCGCCAGGCCAGCGGCTCAGGTTTCGCCAGTTGCGGGCCAGCTTCTCGCCGGGTGAGGCGTTGTCGCTACTCATGGCTCGCAGTGTACCGGGGAAAAATGAAAAGCCCCCGGCCGACCAGGCGTCGACCGGGGGCGGGCATGCGGCGTTGTGTGTCGATCTACCTAGGGCTTGAATCCGAGCCGTCTGACCTTGCCCCGGCCGCCGACCGACACGTCCGGGTCGCCCCAGTACTCCAGGGTGGCGCCGAAGCCGACCCAGCCCTCGATGCGCTCGGTCGCCACGATCTCGGCTCTGCCGCTCGACAGATTCACCGCGGCGACGCGGCTCTCCAGCATCGACCCGTCGTAGGCGCCGAGGCCGGCTATCCGCAGCTCCTGCCGGTCGGTCCGGCCGGCGGCCTTGACGTCACCGACTCCATCCAGGCGGACGCTGAACCGGCTGTTGTCCAGTCCCCTGGCGTCGATCTCACCGACACCCGCGAGCGTCAGCTCGTCGAGCTGCCGCAGGCCGACCTCGTAGTGGATGTCCGAGGCCTGGCCCCGGTAGCTGGGGGAGTCCCGGTCCAGGTCCAGACACCCGCCGCTCACCTCCGAGGTCAGCAACGACATGACACTCTCCGGCGCGGTGATGGTGAGCGACTCGGCCCGCCCGACTTCGATCTCCACCACGCCCACGGCCCTGAGCGCCACCGCGTCGACCCCGACGATCGGCCGCACCTCGGTCACCATCGAACCCACCGGAGCCCCCGGCGGAATGGGCACGGTCGGCAGGTCGATCCTCGGTCCGCGGACGTCGACCCGGCTGTCGCATCCGGCGGCGAACGTCACGATCAGGATCGCGGCTCCCAGTACCACCGCCCGGTGGCGGCGTCGCCTGTTGGTCTTCAGCTGGTGTTTCATGATGACCTCCTCCGTGGTTCTTTGTCTGTCCGTCTTGCCTGGTAAGCGACGCCAGCAGGAAAAGACCGCGGCTGGCGTTCCGGAAGCGCCTGGTAGAACCCCTCCTGGATCAGGCCGGCTCGCCGATCGGACGGGCCGCGCGCGTTGCGAGAGCTCACCGGCACCTGAGCCTCCAGAGACGGCGGCCAACTGCGAGGCAAGCGCGACGCCCCGACGGCGGCGGCGCGGTACGGAGAACGGTCGCGCCTAGGCGCCGGTCCGGCTCAGCTGATCCGGTCGATGCCGCCCATGTGCGGGCGCAGGGCCTCGGGGATCGACACCGAGCCGTCCGCCTGCTGATGGTTCTCGAGGATGGCCACCAGGGTGCGGCCGACGGCGAGGCCGGAGCCGTTCAAGGTGTGCACGTGGCGCGGCTTGCCGCCTTCGGCGCGGCAGCGCACCCCGGCCCGACGCGCCTGGTAGGACTCGCAGTTGGAGCAGGAGGAGATCTCGCGGTAGGCGTTCTGACCCGGCAGCCAGACCTCGAGGTCGTAGGTCTTGGCGGCGGAGACCCCCATGTCGCCGGTCGACAGGGTCACGACACGGTAGGGCAGCTCGAGCAGCTGCAGCACCCGCTCGGCGTGGCCGGTGAGCTCCTCCAGGGCCTCGTAGCTCCTGCCGGGGGCGGCGAAGTGCACCAGCTCGACCTTGTTGAACTGGTGCTGCCGGATCAGGCCGCGCACGTCCTTGCCGTAGGAGCCGGCCTCGGCCCGGAAGCAGGGCGTGTAGGCGGCATAGCGCAGCGGCAGATCGGCCTCGTCGAGGATCTCGCCGCGGTGCAGGTTGGTCAGCGGGACCTCGGCGGTCGGCACCAGGTAGTAGGGATCGTCTCCCTCGAGCCGAAACAGATCCTCGCCGAACTTGGGCAGCTGGCCGGTACCGGTCAGCGAGTCGGCGTTGACGATGAACGGCGGCAGCACCTCACGGTAGCCATGCTCGCCGGTGTGGAGGTCGAGCATGAAGTTGATCAACGCCCGCTCGAGCCGCGCTCCGAGACCCCAGTAGACGGTGAACCGGGCGCCGGTGAGCTTGGCGCCACGCTCGAAATCGAGGATGCCCAGCTCGGGACCCAGATCCCAGTGGGCCTGGGGCTCGAAATCGAACGTCGGCGGCTCGCCCACCAGCCGCTCCACCCGGTTGGCGGACTCGTCCGGGCCCACCGGCACGCTGTCGTGCGGCAGGTTGGGCAGCTCCAGCTCGACCTCGGCCAACTCCGTGTCGATGCTCCCCAGCCGTTCGTCCAGAGCGCCGATGCGGCCCTTGAGCCGCCCTACCTCGTTGATCTCGTCGTTGGCGTCGCCGCCTTGACGCTTGATCTCGCCGATCTTGCGGCTGGCCTCGTTGCGCTGCTGTTTGAGCTCTTCCAGCTCGACCAGCGCCGCGCGGCGGCCGGCGTCGAGGCCGCTCCATCGGTCCACCAGGTCGGGGTCGGAGCCGCGGCTGGCGACCAGATCCCGCACCCGGTCGGCGGCATCGCGCAGGAGATCACGAGACAGCATGACGGCAGGCAGTCTAGCAGCCGCCGTCAGCCCGCCGGAGCGCCCTCGGAGGGTCGCCGGGCGGGCCTCAAGGCGCCGCTCGCCGGCCCCGCGGCAGCTCGCCGGCGGCCAGGGCGATGGCGCCCTCGACAGCCCGTGCCAGCGGCTGCGGGTCGGCGGCGCCGCTGCCCGCGATAGCGAACGCCGTGCCGTGATCCACCGACGTGCGGATGAACGGCAGCCCCATCGTCCAGTTGACGGCGCTGCCGAAGGCGACGGTCTTGACGGCGATCAGTCCCTGGTCGTGGTAGAGCGCCAGCACCCAGTCGAACTCGCCGCGACGGGCGCGGGAGAAGAGGGAGTCCGGGCTCTCCGGGCCGTGAGCGTCGATGCCCCGCTGCCGCGCCAGGGCGACCGCGGGCGCCACTTCAGCCGCCTCCTCGCCGCCCAGCAGCCCGTCCTCGCCGGCATGCGGGTTGAGGCCGGCAACGGCGATGCGGCCGCCGGCGTGGCGGTCGAGGCAGGCCAGGGCATCGACGATGCGATCGCGCCGCACCCGCTGGACGGCAGTCGACAGGGGCAGATGGGTGGTCAGCAACGCCACCTGGAGATCCGGCGCCAGAAAGGCCATCAGGTAGTCCCTGCCGTAGCTCTCGAGCCCGCAGGCCTCGGCCAGGTAGTCGGTGTGGCCGCGAAAGTCGGGCCGCACGTGCCTGGCGATGCATGCTTTGCTGACCGGCGCGGTGACCAGGGCGTCGGCGGCGCCGCCGCGCACCAGGGCCATGCCGAGATCGAGCGCCGCCAGGGCGCCGGCGGCATCGGCGGCAGCCGGTTCGCCCGGTCTCACCGGGCGACGCTCGGCCACCGGGTCGACTACCGGGATGCGCCCCGGGGCAGGCATTTCGAGCTCGGCCGACGACGCCGGCGCCGGAAGGAACGTGAGGCGGTCGCGCACCGCCGCTACGACCGGCCCCGCCTGTGCCTCGAGCGCCGCCCGCTCGGCCACCAGCAACGGCCGGTAGTCGTCGCCGGCGGCGACCTCCGCCAGCTTGAGCAGGATCTCCGGGCCGACTCCGGCCGGGTCACCCTGGGTCAGCGCGATGACGGGGGGTCCGGGCCGCATGACCTCGGCGGCCGGTCAGGCGGTGGAGGCCCGGCGGCGCCTCCGCAGCTCCTCTTCCTTGTACATATAGCGGATGTTCCGCTTGGGAATGAGCAGGTTGGGCTCGCGGTGGCGGTTGATCTTGAGCGCGTTCTTGTCGTACCACTCGATCCAGCCGCGCAGCTCCTCGCCGTCGGTCAGCACCAACACCATCGGCGTGCGTGCCGCCATCTGCTTGAGGTAGTAGAACTCCTCGGCGTTGGTCTGCTCCGGCGGCGCCTGCTTGCGGCGCACGGCGCGGCCCGGACCGTTCTTCTTCAGGTCGGCCATGTCGGGACGGATCAGCTTTCGATTGCCCATGTTTGTCACCCACTCGCCGGCGCCTTGCGCCCTCGCCGCCTGGCCGGCTTTTTCTGATACTGGTCGTCCTCGTAGGCCAGGCAGCAGAGCAGGCGGCCGCACTGACCCGAGATCTTGGAGGGGTTGAGGCTGAGGTTCTGTCGTTTCGCCATCTGGATGGAGATCGGCCTGAACTCCTTGAGCCAGGTCGAGCAGCAGAGCGTGCGGCCGCAGATGCCGATGCCGCCCAGCAGCCCGGCTTCGTCGCGCGCACCGATCTGGGTCATGCGCACCTTGGCCGAAAAACGGCGTGAGAGGTCGCGCACCAACCGCCGAAAATCCACCCTGCCTTCGGCGGTGAAGAAGACGACGGCCCGCTTGCAGTCGAGCGTGAACTCGACCTTCGACACCTTCATCTCCAGGCCCAGCCGCCGGGCTCGTTCCTGCGCGTAGCGCCGCGCGCTGTCTTCACGATCCAGTTTGCGCTCCTGGGCCACCGCGTCCTCGCGGGTTGCCAGACGCAGGATTCTCTTGGCCGAGGCCTTCTGGCACGGCTTGAACACCGGCATCGGGGACATCTCCACGTGTCCGAGAAGCGGCCCGGCATCGGATTCGACAACCACCTTCTCACCCTTGCCGTAGATCGCGTCACCCGTGGCCGACAGGGTCAGGTTGGTCTCCTCGCCGAAGCGGACTCCGACGTAGTTGTTCTCGATCGCGGTCGAGAGACCCTTGTAGGAACACCCTTGACAGCCACTCATGGCTCAGCCGATTTTCTTGCACATCGGATACCAACCTCGTGCGGTTCCGGCGCCCGAGAAGGCGCGGGCGCGGGCGGTGCCCTGCCCTATCCTGAGGACCTACTGTCGATCCGGTGCGGCGCCGATCTGTGCAGTCATTATGTGGGCCGGCCCCGGAAGCTGTCAAACGGGATCACGCCGGAGGCAGCAGGCTCTCCAGCAGCCGGCGGCCGATATCGCCGCGCAGGCGCTTGGCCGGCCAATCGAGCTCGGCGGCCGCCGCGTAGGCGCGACGCAGGGCCTCGCGCAGACCGCTGCCGACGGCACAGACGTTGAGCACCCGGCCGCCGGCGGTAACCACCCGGCCATCACGCGTGGCGGTGCCGGCGTGGAAGATCTCCGCGCCCTCGCATGCGGCGGCAGCCTCCAGGCCGACGATCGGCTCACCGGTCACGGGGCGTTCGGGGTAGGGGGCGCTGGCCAGGACCACACAGGCCGCGGCCTCCTGGCGGAAGCGCAGGCGCTGGGTGGTGAACTGCCCGGCGGCGGCTTCGGCCAGCACCGGCAGCAGGTCGTCCTCGAGCCGCAGCATCAGGGGCTGGGTCTCCGGGTCGCCGAAGCGCACGTTGAACTCGAGCACCCGCGGTCCCTCGGGGGTCAGGATCAGGCCGGCGTAGAGCACGCCGGCGAACGGCCGGTTCTCTGCCGCCAGGCCAGCCACCGTGCGCCGCATGACATGCTCCAGGACCCACGCCGCGTCCTCCGATCCCAGCACGCCCGCCGGGCTGTGCGCGCCCATGCCGCCGGTGTTGGGTCCGGTGTCCCCTTCGCCGATGCGCTTGTAGTCCTTGCTCGAAGCCATCGGCAGCACCCGCTCGCCGTCGCTCAGGCCGATGAAGGAGACCTCCTCGCCTTCGAGGAACTTCTCCACCACCACCCGCGCGCCGGCGTCGCCGAATCGGCGCTCTTCGAAAAAGACCGCCAACGCCTTCGACAGCTCCTCCTCGTCACGCGGGATGACGACGCCCTTGCCGGCCGCCAGGCCGTCGGCCTTGAGCACCACCGGCAGACCGAGATCGAGCACCGCGTTCCAGGCGTCCTCCGCGTCGTGGGCGACGACAAACGGCGCCGTCGGGATCCCGTGCCGTTCCATGAACTGCTTGGCGAACACCTTGCTGCCCTCGAGCTCGGCAGCCTGCCGGCGCGGCCCGAAGACGGCCAGTCCGCGGGCCGCGAACTCGTCGGCCAGCCCGAGGGTGAGCGGCATCTCCGGGCCGACCACGGTCAGGTCGATGTTCATCTCGCCGGCGAACTCCGCGAGCTGCGGCACATTCTCGATCTCGATCGGCACCAGGTCCGCCACCGCGCCGATGCCCGGGTTGCCCGGGGCGCAAAAGAGATCGGTGAGCAGCGGACTTTGACGCAGCTTCCAGCACAGGGCGTGCTCGCGGCCGCCGCTTCCGATAACCAGCACCCTCATCGATAGCTCGAGAGTCTACCAGCCCGGCGGGCCGAACCGAACGGCGGGCCACCGGCGCCGGCCGCGTCCTGAGAACAGGGCAAACCGTCACCTGCCGGCCCCTCGGCGAGACGTCTGCGTCAGCCCCTGGTCGGGCAGCAAGCCCACCGCGACGGGCTTCTCGAGGCTTGGCATCGCGGTTGCTCTATACCTGGTCACGCGGCCCGGTGACCCAACCGTGCCGCCCGCCGAAGAAGGAGAAAAGCCATGAGATCCATCCGCAAGCCCCTCTTGATCGCAGCCCTGGCCGCCCTCGTGGCCCTGCCAGCCGTCGCTCAGCGCGGCCCGTACGGCGGTGACGGCGGTACCCTCCGCCTCCGTTTCGGCGAGTTCACACCGGCCGGGGACAACGACTACTGGATCGACAAGCGCGCCGATTTCACAGGTGACGAAGACGACTTCGCGGACGATCTGCTGGCGGTCGACTACCTGCATCCTCTCGGCCCTCGCATGGGCCTGCTGATCTCTGCCAGCTCGTGGGAGGCCGCCGTGGCGCAGGAGTATCGCGATTTCGTCGATCCGGCCGGGCTGGGGATCTTCCACACCACGTCCTTCGAGCTCACCTCGCTGGAGGCCGGACTGGTCTGGAGCCTGACCGACCGCAACGCCACGATCGTTCCGTACCTCGGAGTCGGCGGCGGCTACTACGACTGGAGCCTGACCGAGGATGGCGAGTTCATCGACTTCGCCGATCTGTCGATCTTCGACGCCCGTTTTACCGATAGTGGCGACACATTCGGCTGGTTCTGGGTCGCCGGAGTCGAGGTGCCGCTGGGAGGCAGCTGGCGGCTCTTCGCCGAGGGTCGCTGGACCGAGATGGACGACGGCCTGAGGGGCGACTTCGAAGGCCTCGGCAACCTCGAGCTGAGCGGCAGGACCATCGCCTTCGGCGCCGGCTGGACCATCTAGCCTAGTTACCAAGCACCGGCGGCGTGACGGCGCGGCTTTGCGGCGGGAAGGGGTCGGCGAACCTCGGCTCGCCCGCAAAGCCCTCGTCGGTCAGGCTCTCGAGGAACGCGATCAGCTCCCGGCGCTGCCGCTCACCGATCTCGAAGCCCGCCAGGCCCTCGCTGCGTAGCGGGCTTGGCGCAGCGGCGCGGCGACCATCGGGTCCCAGGTTGCGGCCACCGGCGGCGTAGTGGTCGATCACCGCCCCCAGCGTCGGCACGCTGCCGTCGTGCATGTAGGGCGCCGTCAAGGCGATGTTGCGCAGGGTCGGGGCGCGAAACCTGCCCATGTCGGCCGCCTCGCCGCTCTGCTCGGCAAGGCCGATGTCTTCCTCCGGATAGCCGCCCGCGCCGTCCAGGTTGTAGAGCGCGGTGTTGTGGAACTCGGCCGGCGGGCGGGGCTCGCCGGCCACCGCCATGGCGCCCGACAGGTTGAGGCCACCGTGGCAACCGGAGCAGCCGATCTGCGGCGAGAAGAACAGCCGCATGCCGCGCCGCGCCGCCGCGGACAGAGCCTGGCGGTCGTCCTCGAAGAGCAGGCGGTCGTAGGGCGAGCCGCCGGAGACCAGGGTGCGCTCGAAGCTGGCGAGGGCGCGGCGCAGGTTGTCGAGCCGCAGCGGCTCGGCGTCGTCGGGAAAGGCGGCGGCGAACAGCCGGCGGTAGAGCGGATCAGCCTCCAGCCGCCCGAGGATCTCCGCTTCACGGCCGGCCATTCCCATCTCGACCGGCGCCGTGCCGAGCAGCGGTCGCAGCATCTGCTCTTCGAGGCCGCGGCCTGTCGCGTCGGCCCAGTCCGTCGCCGGGTTGTAGGAGACGTTGACCAGGCTCATGGCGCTGCGGCGGTGAAGCTCGCCCGTCGAGCCCAGCGCTCGGGCGCGCCCGTCGGTGAAGGCGAGCCGCTGCTGATGGCAGCTGCCGCAGGCGTAGAGGCCGTTGCCTGACAGCCGCCGCTCGTAGAACAGATAGCGCCCCAGCTCCACCTTGGCGGCGGTCATGGGGTTGTCGGGCGGCACCCGGGGAGCCGGGAAGCCGGCTGGCAGGAGCCAGTCGTAGCTCGCCGCGGGAGGCGCCGGCGGCCGGTGGGCGCAGCCCACCGCCGCCAGCAGCGCCACGCACAGACCGGCGCGGGCCGGGACCCGCATAATTCCGCGGCTACCAGGAACGGCCGGCACCGGCAGCCCGTGCGCGGCTGGCCAGCGTGCCGACCTGGGCGACCAGGTCGCTGCGCTCCTCGACCCAGGTGGAAAAGCTCTCGATGTCCGCCTCGGAAAGCCCGCCGGCGTCGCTGCGTCGCGCCTCCAGCCAGCGCTTCATGGCGGTCATCAGCTCGGCGGCGCGCTCGCGGTCGATCTGGAAGAGCAGCATATAGGCGGCCTTGGCCTCCTCTACCCGATCGAGGTCGATCGCCTCGGCGTAGCGCGGGTCGATGGCCAGGGCGCGGTCGTAGGCCGCCAGCGAATCCTCGTACTGTCCGGTCTTGCGCAGGGCGTAGCCGAGGCTGCTCCAGGCCTGGTAGAAATCGGGCGCCAGCTCGACGGCGGTGCGGTACCGCTCGATGGCCTTGCCATAGGCATTCTGCGCCTTCATCGCCTTCTTCTCGGCCTTGGCGCCGTCGGCGGAGGAGGCTTGATCCTCCAGCTTCCACGCCTTGTCGCGGTGTTCGAGGCCCTCGTTGAAGGCAGCCATCGCCTGCTGCTCCGAGGTCAGCTCCGCGGCCGGCTCCGCCGCCGGCTCCGAGGCCGACGAGCCCCCCGCCGCCAGCGACACCGCCGGGGCAAAAAGCAGCGCCGCCAGGATGATGGCTATCAGTGCATCGGTTCTGTTCACGCTTCTCTTCACGATTCTTCTCCTGATTCCGTCTGCGGAAGGTGCGGCTCTCTACTGCCTACGGCTGTCGGCGGCCGGCAGTTTACTCGACGAGCAGGCTGCAGCAGGTGACGCCGCCCTCGGCCTTGGCCAGCTCCGTGGCCTCGACCGGACTGACGCGCAGCCCCGCATGCTCGAGTCGCCGCCGGGTCCGCGGATGGTGCGCCGGCATGACGACGGTGCCGCCGGCCCGCAGCACGTTGGCGGCCATAGGCTCCGCCGGGTCGACCTCGATCAGTCGATGGTGGGCAAAGAGCCGGCCATCGACCATCGCCGGATTGAGCAGCAGGGTCCCCTCGCCGACCCGGGTCACCGCCGATTTGAGATGCAGGCAGTCCCGCACCGCGACGGCAACGACGCTGTAGCCCAGCGGCGCCACCAGGGCCCGCAGCTGGTCGACGCCCGCCTCGCCGGTGCGCTCGGTGAGGCCGACCCACAGCGTGCGGCCCAGGCGCAGCACATCGCCGCCGTCGAGAGTGGCCGGCGCCTCGATGACCAGCAGCCGGCGATAGGGCTCCAGCGCCGCAGCCACCGAGGCGGTCTCGGGCCGCCGGGCCGCGGCCCCCGGCCGGGTCACGATCGCTGCCTCGTCCAGCACGACCGCGGCGTCCTCGACAAAGACCGAGTCGGGCAGCCGCGGCTCGGCGGGCAGGGTCAGCACCGCGTAGCCGAGCTCCGTCAGCAGGCGCAAGTAGGCCGCGTGCTGGCGCCGTGCCAGCTCGATATCGATCGGCCGTCGCTCGAGATGGGTCAACAGACAGTCGCCCAGGGCAGGGCTGACCTGGCGTGTGATGGCGAGTCTCATGGCCGTCGCGGGGGAGGTTCCGGGATTCGCGATGATGACATCTCGGCGCCGCGCAACACGAGCCGTCAACCACCGCCGCGGCAGGCGCCCGTGCCGTTATCATCTGGCCGTGGCGGTGCAACATCATCTACGACTGGGGCCTGACGATCTGGCGGGCAACGGCGGGCTGGGGCGCTACGTCTTTCTGCCGGGCGATCCCAGCCGTGCCGGCCGCATCGCCGAGCGTTTCGAGGATGCCCGGGCGATCGACAACCCGCGGGGGCTGCAGGCGTGGACCGGGCGCCTACCGGGCGACGACGGCGAAGAGCCGATCGACGTTCTGGCCGTCGCCAGCGGCATCGGCGCCGGGTCGACCGAGGTAGTGGTGCACGAGCTACTCGCCAGCGGCGCGCGGCGGCTGTTGCGGGTCGGCTCGTGCGGCTCGATGACCGACCGGATCCGGCCCGGCCAGGTCGTCCTGGCCCTGGGTGCGGTGCGCGACGAGGCCGCCACCGGTCACTACGCGCCGCCGGAGTACCCGGCGGTAGCCCACCCCGACGTGCTGGCCGCGATGAGCGAAGGGGCGCGCCGCGCCGGTCTCGCGGCCGAGACCTTCCGCGGCCTCTGCCACAGCAAAGCCTCGCTGTTCGCTCGCGATTTCGGCCACGGCCCGGCCGGCGAGCGCAACCGACGCTACCGCGAGGAGCTGGCCCGGGCCGGCGTCGTGGCCAGCGAGATGGAGGCCTCGACCCTCTTCGTCCTCGCCGCCACCTCCGGGCCCTGGTGCGGACCGCTGGACGGAAACTGGCGAGAGGAGTGCCAGGCAGGCGCGGTGCTGGCGGTCTTCGGCACCGACCGGTCCGACATGAAGCTCGACCCGGAGCTGCCCCGTCTGGCCGAGCAGCGGGCGATCAGCATCGCCACCCAGGGCACCCGGGTCTGGGCGCGGCGCGACCGCCTGGCCGCAGACAGCGGCTCGGCCACATGAGCCGAGCACGGCTGGCGGTCTGGGGCGCCGCCCTTGCCGCCGCGCTGACCGTCGCCTTCCTGGTTCCGACGCTGTTTCTCAAGCCCTACAGCGTCGACCACTTCTACGCTCGGCTGTTCGTGCAGTTCGCCTGGCGGCGGCCGCTGCTGTTGAGCCAGCTCCAGATCCTGGAGCCGCTCGGGCTGCGCTCTCACAACGACGATCTGAACGACCTGTCGGTGGAGTTCCAGAGCGCCGAGGCCGACTGGGTCGAGCGCCAACTGTCCATCTTGCGGCGCTACGACCGCACCGCGATGCAGCCCGCCGCTCGGGTGTCGCACGAAGCGATCGAGTGGTTCCTCGAGGACGTCGCCCGCGGCCGCCCCTTCATGCTGCACGACTACCCGCTCAACCAGTTCAGCGGCGCCCAGTCGAGCCTGCCCGAGTTCATGCTGACCGGCCACCGGATCGACGACCTGCGAGACGCGCGCGACTACGTGCGGCGGATCGGCCGCTTCGGCACCGCCTTCGCGCAGCTTCGCGAGGGGCTCGCGCTACGTCGCGAGCGCGGCATCGTGGCGCCGGTCTTCGTGCTGCGCCTGGTGCTGCGCGAGATGCGCGAGTTCATCGCCGTCGAGCCCCTGGAGCACCCGCTGTACCTACGTTTTGCCGCCCGGCTGGAGCAGCTCGACGGGTCCGCCGAGGAGCACGCCCGGCTCCTCGAGAGCCTGCGGCTCGCCCTGGCCGACGACCTCTACCCGGCCTACCGGACGCTGATCACCGCGGTGGAGGATCTCGCCAGGACCGCCGGCAGCGGGGTGGGCGCCTGGACGTTGCCGGACGGTGAGGCCTACTACGACTACGCGCTGGACCATCACGCCACCACCGACGTCTCGCCGCAGGAGGTCCACCGACTGGGCCTGGTGGAGGTGGCCCGGATCGAGGAGGAGATCCGCGGCGTGCTGCGCGGCCTCGGCCGGCCCGCCGCGAAGCCGGCGACGGAGATCGGGCGGTTGGCGCTGGAGCCACGGTTCCTCTACTCCAACGACCCTGCCGGCCGCCGGTCGATGTTGGACGACTACCGCGAGATCATCGGCGAGATCGAGGGTCGGCTCGGACAGCTGTTCGAGCGACAGCCACCCGGCGGCATCGAGGTCGAAGCGGTTCCCCTGACCGAGCAGCTCGGCTCACCGGCAGCCTACTATCGACTGCCGGCGGCCGACGGCTCGCGGCCCGGCATCTTCTTCGTCAACCTGCGCGAGGTCGACCGCATGCCGCGTTTCGCCATGCGCACCCTCGCCTACCACGAGGCGATCCCCGGGCATCACTGCCAGGGGACCCTGGCGAACAGCGCCGGCAGCGCGCCGCTGCTGCGCCGCATACTGCCGCTCACCGCCTTCGTCGAGGGCTGGGCGCTCTACGCCGAGACGCTGGCCGCGGAGTGGGGTCTTCTCGACGACCCCTATGACCGGCTCGGCTATCTCGAGGCGGAGCTGTTCCGCGCCGCCCGGCTGGTGGTGGACACCGGCATCCACCATCGCCGCTGGGATCGCCGCCGGGCGGCGGACTACATGGCGGCAACCACCGGCATGCCTCGGGCGGAGGTGCTGGTCGAGGTGGAGCGCCAGATCGTGAACCCCGGCCAGGCCTGTGCGTACAAGATAGGCCAGCTCGAGATTCTCGGGCTGCGCGAGCGGGCCCGGCGGCGGCTGGCCGAACGGTTCGACCTGCGCCGCTTTCACACCGCGGTGCTCGAGCACGGCGCCGTGCCGCTGGCACTGCTGGAAAGGGTGGTCGAGAGCTGGATCGAGGGCGAGCTGCGGGAGGCGGAACAATCCACCGGCTGAAGAGCACCGGCACCGCCGGTATCGCGGCGCTGGCGCTGGCGCTGGCCGCGGCGGCGCCGTTGGCGGCGAGCACTCTCGAGCCGCGGCGCGACTTCATGCGCGGCATGGTGGTTTCCTGTCCCACCTGGGGGCCGATCTGGGGCTCGCCGCTGATGGCCGAATCGCTGGACGAGCTGGGTCAGCTGGGAGTCGAGTGGATCGCCATCCACCCCTACGCCGGCGTGCGCCGCGACGGCAGCGTCCGCATCACGCCGGCCGAGTCGACGGGCTTCCTCGGACGAGCGGTGAAGCTGACGCGGGACGCCGGCATGAAGCTCTTCTGGAAGCCGCATCTGGCCTACTGGGGCAGCTTCGCCTGGCGCGGCGACGTCGCCTTTGGCAACGACGAGGCCGCCTGGCGGCGCTTCTTCGACGGCTATCGGGAGTTCATCGTCGATCAGGCGAAGTTCGCCGAGCGGGCCGGCGCCGAGCTGTTCGCCGTCGGCGTCGAGACCGACGCCACGACCTCGAGGGAGCAGGAGTGGCGGCGCATCATCGCCGCCGTACGCCAGGTCTACACGGGCCGGATCACCTACGCCGCCAACTGGGACAACCTGGGCAGGATCGGCTTCTGGGACGCCGTCGACGTCATCGGCGTGCACGCCTACTTCCCGCTGGCCAACGGCGACAGCCCCGACACCCAGACCCTCCGCCGCGGCTGGGACGGGCCGCTGGAGGAGCTGCGGCGGCTCGCCGAGGCCGAGGATGACAAGCCGGTGGTCTTCGCCGAGATCGGCTACAACCGGTCGCCGGACGCGGCGCGGCGGCCCTGGGAGTACGAGGTCCGCGACAGCGCCGAGAGCCGCGCGCTGCGCCAGCGGCTGATCGAGGTCGCGCTCGAGCGGCTCGAGGACGAGCCCCTGGTGCACGGCCTCTTCTGGTGGAAATGGATCCCCGGCGACACACGCTTCGACCGCGATTTCTCGATGCGCGATCCCGAGGCGCGCGAAGCGCTCTCCCGTCACTGGCCGAGCGCTCGCTAGCCTTCCCGGCGGCCACCTCGACTGGGTTAGGCTTGCGCCGACCATGGGCCGCGAGAATCCCAGTTCCGCCGCCGGCACTGCGCAGCCGCCGCCCGCCAACGCCCGCGACTATGTAGCCCTGGCGCGCATCGACCATTGGGTCAAGCACGTCTTCATCGTGCCCGGCATCGTGCTGGCCTGCGTGCTGCTCGAGCGCTCGCCGCTGGGCTCGTGGGCGGCGATCGGCCTGGGCTTCGCCTCCGCCGCCCTGGTGGCGTCGGCCAACTACGTGCTCAACGAATGGCTGGACGCCGAGCGCGACCGTCACCACCCGGTCAAGTCCAGCCGCCCGGCGGTCGCCAAGCAGCTGTCGGCGTCGCTGGTGTGGACCGAGTACCTGGGGCTGGCCGCCGCCGGCCTGGCACTCGCGGCGGCCGTCTCGCCGCTGTTTCTGGCCACCGCAGCGCTCTTCTTCGTCAGCGGGCTGATCTACAACGTGCCGCCGGTGCGCACCAAGGAGGCGGCCTACCTGGACGTCATCTCCGAGTCGGTCAACAACCCCCTACGGCTCACCCTGGGATGGGCGATGATCGACTCGACCAGCCTGCCGCCGGGCAGCCTGCTGCTGGCGTTCTGGGCCGGCGGCGCTTTCCTCATGGCGCTCAAGCGGCTGGCCGAGTACCGCTCCGCCGACGCCGCCGGCACCCTGCAGTCGCTGGCGCGCTACCGGCGCTCTTTCGGAAGCTACCGCGAGAGCTCGCTGCTGCTCTCGGCGTTCCTCTATGCCCAGTTCGCCGCCTTCGCGCTCGCCGTATTCCTGGTCAAGTACCGGATCGAGTACCTGCTGTCGATGCCGCTGTTCGCGCTTCTGTTCGTCGTCTACCTGCGGATCGGCCTGAAACGCGACTCGTCGGCACAGACGCCGGAACGGCTGTTTCGCGAGACCGGCCTGATCGGCGCCGTGCTGCTGCTGGTCGTCGCCCTGGTTGCCCTGACGTTTGTCGACCTGCCGTTCCTGGATCGACTGACCGATCCGCACTACATCCGCCTGCCGGGGGGCTAGCGCCCGTGGTGGACTGGCAGCGGGTCCGGGCCGTCGTCTTCGATGTCGACGGCACGCTGTACGGACAGCGGGCGATGCGCCTGCGCATGGCCCGGGAGCTGGCGCTGCGCTGCCTGGTGCGCCCGACGACGCTGAGCGAGGCGCGCATCCTGAGGACCTTTCGCCAGGTGCGCGAAGAGCTGGCCGATGCGGAGGCGTCCGGCATCGGCCGGCTGCAGTACGACCGCGCCGCCGAGCGGCTGCGCGTACCGGCGGCGAGGGTCGAAGAGGTTGTCGAGGAGTGGATCCTCCAGCGACCGCTGCGCCACGTGCGGGCCTGCCGCAACGCCGGTGTGCGACGCCTGTTCTCCGCGCTGCGCGACGGTGGCCGCCGCATCGGCGTCTGGTCGGACTATCCAGCCATCGCCAAGCTGGAGTCGATGGACCTCAGCGCCGACGCCGTGGTGGCAGCCACCGATCCGGAGGTCGACCGCATGAAGCCCCACCCGGCGGGCCTGTCCCGGGTGCTCGAGATCCTGACGGTACAGCCAGCAGAGGCGCTGCTGGTCGGCGATCGCGACGAGCGCGACGGTGAGGCCGCCCGCCGCCTCGGCTGCCCCTACCTGCTGCTGGCGGAGCGCCCGGCGCAGGCCCGCGAATTTGCCGGCTACGGCGATCTGCTGCGCGGGCTGGCAGGCGGCCGGGACTGAATCAGCCGTCCGCCAGTAGCGACAGGAACCAGTCGGCAGCGTCGAGCGGCTCATCGCCGAAACGCACTTCCAAGGGCCGTGGCTCGCCGTCAACCGCCTCCGTGGTCTGGAACCAGACTCGCCAGCGGCGCGCCAGATTGCTCAGCGCGGCGCGCAGCTCGCCGTCGCGGCTGGCCAGCAGTCCCGAAGTCGGACCGGCCAGCGCCTGGAGGGCGACCGTCTGCGGCTCCATCTCGCCGCGCTCGGCGCGGGGGCTGCCGGCGGTGCCGCGCAGATGCTTCACGACCCTGCCGAAGTCGATGACGTAGCGGCGGGTGCCGGCGCTGCCGTCGCGCCCCTCGGCCCCCTCCTTCCAGCTCTCGAACTCGCTCAGACGGGCGGCAGAGCTCTCGTCCGGCTGCTCGCTCCAGGGCATCGGCACGGTGATCCAGCCGGCGCCCGCCAACGTCCGAGCGATCCGCTCCAGCTCTTCGGAGCCGGCCATCGAGTAGAGGCCGTCGCTGGGCAGAAACAGCGCCCGGGGGCCGCCGGCACCGCGGGACTCGAGCACCTCGAGAAGCCGGTCCAGCCGATCGCGGAAGAGGTCCCAACCGGGCCGTTCGGCCTCCGGGGCGCCGCGCGCCAACCGATGCCTGGCCTCCAGCGCATGCGACAGCAGAGCGGCCTCGATCCGCTGCCAGCTCTCGGTGCGCTCCAGCGCCGGCTTCGCGTTGTCGGCCACCAGCACTTCCACGGTGCCCATGGCCGCCAGCGACTCGGCCCGCTGCGCCAGGGCCAGCGCAGCCAGGAAGCGGGTGCGGGCTCCGGCCAGCCGCGGATCGAGATAGACCACGAACTGCCAGTCGCCGCGCTTGCCCTCGAGCACTTTCTCGACCCTTGTCACTCGCTGGGCGAGGCCGTCTATGGTGACGGTCACCGCCGTGGCGGCCGGCACCGTCGAGCCGCTGCCCGGCGGCAGCGCCACGACCGAGGTCTCCCGCACGACGACCTCCTCCCCGAAGGTCTCCGGCGGTTTCTGGGCTGTTGCCGCCCCAACGGCGGCCAATGCCATCAGCAAAGATGCTGCGTAGACCGATACGGCGTGGGTAATCGTCATGGAACCATCCTACTCCCTCGCCGGCCCGGCAAGACCATCCGGGCAGCTGGGGCGCAGGCTCAGCTCAAGCGCTGAGCAGCAGATAGATCCCGACACCCAGCAGAAGGCCCATCGGCAGGGTGGTCACCCAGGTGAGCAGGATCTGGCCGATGGTGCGCCAGCGGGCGCCGCGGCTGACCATGCCGATGCCGAAGATGGTTCCGCAGGAGACGTGGGTGGTGCTTACCGGCAGTCCGAGCCGCGAGGCGCCGAGTACGAGACCGGCGGTCGCCAAGTTGGCGGTCAGCCCCTGACCGGGGTTGAGATCGGTGATCCTCCGGCTCATGGTCTCGGCCACCCGGCGCGACTGCAGCAGGCCGCCGGCGGTCATCATCACTGCCATCAGCAGCAGACCGGAGCGGCCGAGATCGGGCAGTCCGAGTCCGGCGGCGGCCAGCAGCAGAGCGGCGATCTTCGGCGTGTCGTTGACCGCCCGGGCAAAGCAGACCGCACCAGCCGACAGATAGTGGGCCAAATCGACGACCTGCTGCGCTTCGACACCGACGAAACGGCCCTGATAGCGCTCGACACAACGGGCGCCGTCGCCGACAAACAGTTCCGGCGACCCGGCCAGCGACATCGCCGACACACCGCCCGATAAGGGCACCAGGGTCTTCCCGCCCTCGCCGACGCAGAGACATGTCTGCCGCTCGACGCCCAGCCGCTGGCGGGTCCGGCGCAACAGCGGATAGACCACGGCGGTGGCGCCGATGGCCAGAATCGGGCTGACCAGCAGAGGGGTCGCGAACTTGCTGCCGAAGACCGCCCAGTCGACCTGCCCCAGCCCCACCGCCGACAGGCCGACTCCGGCCAGAGCGCCGGTGAGGGCGTGGGTGGTCGAGGTCGGCATACCGATCGCCGTCGCCAGAAAAACGGTCAGGGCTCCGGCCAGCCCGATCGCCACCAACGCCGAGGCGTCGAGAGCCCCGTCCGGGATCAGCCCCTTGCCGCTGAAGCGCCGCACCAGGGTGCCGGCCAGCGAGACCGAAACCAGACTGCCCAGGGCGGTGGTCATGCTTGCCCAGTAGAGGCTCTTGCGGAAGCCGGCGGTGGCGCTGCCATAGAGCGTCGCAACGCCCTTGAAGTTGTCGTTGGCGCCGTTCGACCAGGCGAGGAAGAGGGCGGCGAGCAGGAGGAGGACGAAGATCATCGGCACGGTACCCGACGGCCTGGCTCTTCGACGGACGGCACACCCAACCTACGGTGCGCGCCGTGCCAGCGGTTCAGGCCGCCGCGTCAATACGGCATGTCGTCTTCGTCCAGCCCGAAATGGTGACCCAGCTCGTGCACGACCGTGTCGCGCACCTCACGTCGCATCTCGCCGGCCGTGCGGCAGCAGCGCTCGATCGGCCCGCGGTAGATGACCACCCGGTCCGGCAGCTCACCGTAGAACTGGTCGCGCTCGGACTGGGGCACGCCGTGGTAGAGGCCGAAAAGCTCGTCCCGCTCGGGATCGAGACCCACGGACCGGAGCTCCTCGGCGGTGGGCTCCGCCTCGATCACCACGGCGACGTTCTCCAGCAGTCGGGCGAACTCGGGTGGCAGCGAGTCCAGCGCCCGCGCCACCAGGCGCTCGAAACGACCGCTGTCGCGGCTCATCCGCTGCCCTTTCGACTCGCGCACAAGAGCCCTCCGGGAAGAAGCGCAGGCTGCATAGCTGATAGGCTTGCCGTCGCCGAGCAGAGCCGGAACGGACCTTGCAATCCTAGCGTGACGCGAGCCGCCGATCCGCAGCGGGCCCGGTAACCCTCCACACAATCAACGCGGTAGGAGAACCCAGATGTTCACGAAAAACGCACGCGTCGCCCTGCTGGGAACCGCGATCCTGATTCTGGCCGGCACCGCCGGGGCGCAGGAGGCGCCGATCAGCATCGCAGTGATCGACCTCGACCGGCTGGTGGCGCAATCGCTGGCCGGCAGGCAGCTGCAGGGCAAGCTGGAGCAGTTCCAGATCCAGGTGCAGACCGAAGGCAAAGCCCTGGCCGACAAGGCGCGCGCCACCCAGAAGCTGATCGCCGACGGCGCCAACAGTCTGTCGGAGGAACGGCTGGTCGAGCTGCAGGCGCAGTACGAGGACGAGGGCACCAAAGTCCGCCGCTTCACCGAGACCAAGCAGCGCGAGGGCACCAAGCTACGGGACGACGGGCTGAAGCAGATCGAGGAGAAGCTGCAGCCGGTGCTGGACAAGGTTCAAAGCGAGGGCAACTACGACATCATTCTCAACCGGGCGCTGGGCATCGTGGTCATGGCCAGCGACCGTGTCGACATCACCGACAAGGTGATCGAGGCTTTCGACGAGGCCGAGGTGGGCGCCGGCGAAGCGCAGGCGCCGAGCGGCGGCTAGCCTACCCTTCTCACCGATCGTCGAGGTCAGGCTGGCCGCCCCCGACCGCCCTCGAGGCCTGGTCGATCAGGGCCAGCTGCAGACGCATCTGGTCGCCGAGCGGCATCGGCCGGACTCCCCGATCGGCGAGCCGATCGGGGTCACCTCCCACCTCGGCCACCAGACGGTCGAGCCACAGCCGCAGCTCGCGGCCGCCTGCCGTGCCGGGACGGAACGGCGGCCCGCCCCGCGCCGCCGACGCCAGCAGGAAGAGCGGCATCTCGCTGACCACGGTCAGCGGGTCGCCGCCCAGCGAGCGGGCCAGCTCCATCGAGCTGGGTCGGAACAGGGTCGCCGTCTCGGCCTCGCCGCGGGCCTCGAAGAACGCCCGCATCGCTCGCGAATCGGGCCGGGTCGAGAACCCCTCGGCGATCCTCCGGAAGCCCTTCTCGCCACGACGGTCGACGTCGAGCAGCGGGTACCCCATGCTCCGGGCGCGCCGGGCAAGCGTTCTGCGAAGCTCCACGGTGCGCTCCTCCCAGGCCTCTTCGAGCAGAAACCAGACTCCCGGCGCGAAACCCATGCCGTGCAGGCTGGCGTGCAGGCGGTAGGGCGCGCCGGCGGCCAGGAACTCGGCCACGGTGCGATTCTCTGGTCTGGCATCGGTATCTTCAGCACCGTGTGGAAAACCGAACTCCACATCGTCACCGGGCAACTCGCGAACGACATGCTCCAGGTAGGCGGCGAGATCGAAGCCA
>CALZJC010000080.1 GCA_945787525.1 Thermoanaerobaculia bacterium
CTCCACCGACTCGGCGGGGACGACCGCCGCCGGCACCGCAAGATCGCGCGGCCGAGGCTGGCGCGGCCCCTGCACATCCGCCAGGATGAACGGCGCGGCCCCGTCGCGCCGCCGCTGATCGACGATCCTGTGGATCAGGGTGCGGCTCGCCTCGTCCAGCTCGTCGAACCGCACCGCAGCGGCCTGCTGTCCGCCACCGCCACCCCCGGTCCCGCTCCACAGGGTCTCCCCCTGGGCCCGCAGCAGGCGCATGCCTTCGGCCACGACGACCTCGATATCGACCCTGCTGCCGGCGGCCGGCGGCGCCTCGCTCCGCAGCAGCATGCCCTCGACGGAGATTCGCTCCCCATACTCGCTCAGGAAGGCACCCAGCGAGGGGAACTGCAGGATGATCTTGCGGATCTCGCTCATGACCCGGAATCGGCCTCTTCGCGCGCCATTCTACGCCGCAGCAACTCGTTCTCGAAGGCCACTCCGACCTGCGCCGCCGCCAGCTCGAGGATCTCGATCTCCTCGATCTCCTGGCTTGCCGGTCCGTTGTCGGTATAGATGACCGCGATCACCTCCCGGCTGCCCAGAACCGGAAAGACCACCACCTGTCCCGTGCGCGGGCGGCCGACGACCGTCGAAGTTGAGCGATCGGGTCTGACCGTCATCGAGCGCTTCGCTGAGGGCGCTGCGGCTGTCGAAGCTCATCTCCAGCTGGGCCGTCAGCCGCGCCAGCGGCACGCCGCTCATGCTGTGGCCGAACGCTCCCAGCGCGACGAGCCGACGGTCGCGGACCAGAAACATGATCGCCCGCTCGACCGACTCGGAGATCACGTTCATCAGATTCAGGGCCACCGTCGCCGAGAGCAGGCCGGAGCGCAAATCGGCAACCACCCGCCGCAGGCGGGCGAAGGCGGCCGAACGGCGGGCCGGGCCCAACCCGGTAGCCCAAACCTCCCGCCGTTCCCGAACCACCGAGCGCAGGCAGGCGATCAGCGACTGGCTTGTCGCCGGTACCGCCGCGAGTGCGCCGGCCGCGTAGGCCCCGGCCGCCTGACGCTCATCGTCCACCACGCCGACGACCGAGGCATGCGGCCGGCTGCGCAGCAGGCCGGCGACGTCATCGACGCCGATCCTGCCGCCGCGCAAGTCCGCCACGACCACCGGCGACGATTGTCCCGGTAGGGTCAGGCCGGCGTCGACGAGCTCGACCCGAGCCACCTCCGCCACCTCCCTCAGCGCGGGATCGGCCAGCACCTCCGCCAGATCTGCTGCGTCGCTCAGCAGGTGCACTCGCAGGGGCGGGGGCCCAGCCGCGTCCTCGCCGGGTGCCTGAACGTCGATCGTCGGATCGGCCCTCTGGTGCTCTTCGAGACGCTCGAGTGATGCCTCGTTCTCGGTGTCCACCGGCTCACCTGCCGCCTCCGAGTCCGAGGACAGCTCGCCGGGCGGCGAGGTGAACAGCTCGTCGGGGCGGTTCTTCTCATCGAAGATGCGCAGGGCCTCGAGCACGAGCATCTGGGTGTTGAGGTGGATGTCCGGCAGGATGTCGCCCGGATAGACGCCGATATCGTCGACCGGTCTCAGCTCGTCGAGGGCGAACTCGAAGCTCCCCTGTTTCCAGGTGACGAGTTGGTAGACCGTCTCCTCGATCTGAGCGGCGACGGTCTTGCGCAGGTCGGGCGTATCGACGAGCCCGCTTTCGACCAGGATCTGACCCAGAGAACGCCGCGGCCGTTGGGTCTCCTGCAGCCTCAGAGCCTCGTCGAGCTGCGCCCTTTCGAGGAGGCCCTTGGCCAGCAGCAGAGTACCCAGCTTCTGCGAGTCGGGCGACGAGGCGCTGATGATGCGACCGCGATGGAACCCAACCTCGCCGCGCCCCTCAGCGCCGGCGAGCACCAGGGTGCCGGTGCGCCGGCCGATGTGCACGAACTGCAGAACCTCGGCGACCGATACGTCTTCGAGGTTGCCGGAGATGCTCATGATCCTCGCTCGGGCAGCGGCATGATCGGGTCTGCAGGCCCCGCCAGGGCAGCCTCGTCCCGGCCGCGTTCCAGCCAATCCTACTGCGCTACCGCTGTCGCGCCAGCGCCAGCGCGCCCAGCACCCCCCGCTAGCTGCCGCGGACGAGTTGCAGCAGGCTCTCGAGAGTCCGAAGCTTGCGATCGGTGGTGGAGTACACCCGCGCCGCGAACAGCGCCGAAGCCGCGTGCGCCGCCAGCAGATCCAGAAGATCGCGGTCCTCGGCGGTCAGCGACGGCTTGTGGTCGAACAGCTTGAAGATGACGATCACGCCGACGGTGAAGGCCTGGACGGTCAGCGGCACGACCGCCAGCGCCTGCGAGCCCGTCGCCTCTCCCATCCGCAGCACGCCGTCAGCCAGCGTCTGGTCCACCATCAGATCGCCGCCGGTGTAGGAGCCGTTGGTGTAAAGATTGCCGGAGACCTGGTCGAGACCCTCCTGCAGCGCCACTTCACAGTGGCCCGCGTCGCCCTCTTTGAGCAACAACAGGAAGTGCTCCGCCCCCAGCAGCTCACGGGCGATCTCGCCGATCGTCGCTTTGACCTCTTCCAGGTCGAGCGTCGCGTGGAGTTGGTAGGTGGCGACGTAGAGGTTCATCAACCGGCCGCGCTGGTGCTCGGTCTCGACCAGCTGGTCCGACAGCTCGGTGAGCTCGCTCTCGGCCGCCGCCAGCCGCTGCTTGAGTCGCGAGAGCTTCTCGGCGCCGGGGTCGCTCGCCGGTGGCGGGCTGCCGTCGGCCTCTCCCAGATCGTCGGCCTGCTGCAGACTGTGGATCAACTCGCTGGCGCGCTCGAGCGCCGCATGGAGCTCGGCGACCAGCGCGTCCGATCGCCGAGGCCCGGACGCGACGACTTCTCTGGCGGCAGCCCTCTCGCGCTCGCTCATGAGGAGGCGCCCTGTCCCAGGCGCTCGATGATCACCAGGATCTCCTCGCTGCGAAAGGGCTTCTTGATGTAGGCCGCCGCGCCGGCCTGCAGGCCGCGAATGGTGTCCTCTTCCTTGCCCTCGGTGCTGACGATGATCACCGGCACCTTCGCCAGCGCGGCGTCCTGCTGGAGCTTGTCGAGAAACTCCAGCCCGTTCATGTTCGGCATGGACCAGCTCGAAGTCACGCAGCATGACCTCGAACAACTTGTGGATGAGCCTCGAGTCATCCACCACCAGCACCTTCTTTGGCTCTGTTGCTCGCAACGGAACAACTCCTCCTGGCGGTCCCGAGCCCTCCAGCCCGAGGCCCTCGTCCTCGACCAGACTGTGGGGCACACTAGCTCAAGAGCGGGGGTGTTTCAAGCCGCGTACTCCCTTGACAAACCGCTCCAGCCGGCGAGTATAGGTCGGGACGAATGCCATGAGCGGTCAAGATCTCGGAGAGCTGCTGGGCGAATTCCTGGTCGAGGCGGAGGAGCGGACGGCGCGTGTCGAGCAGCTCCTGCTCGACCTGCCCCACTGCGGCTCCGAAGCGCCCGAGCTCATCCAGCAGGTGCGGCGCGAGCTGCATACCCTGAAGGGCAACGCCGGCATGATGGGCTTCGACGCCCTGCGCATCGCCGCGCACGGGCTGGAGGATCTCACCGACCTCGTAAATCCGGCGCGGCCAGACATCGATCCGCTGCTCCGGGGCCTCGACGGGCTGCGCACGGAGACCGCCGCCCTGGACCGGCGCGGCGGCGGGCACGGCGGAGACAGCGGGACGGTGCAAGGCGTGCGTATCGGCTATGAGCGGCTCGACGGCCTCGTCGAGGGGCTCGGTGCTCAGCTTCTCGCCCGTCATCGCATGAGCGAGGCGCTGGCCGCAGCCGGCGCATCCTCCGACGGCGCCGCCGCCCAGGCAGTCCAACGCTGTGGCGAGGCGTGGCACAAGCTCGAGCGCCTGTTGGAGCAAATGCAGACCGAGTTGCTCGAGCTGCGCATGGTGCCGGTGAGCACCCTGTTCGGCCGGCTGCGGCGGCTGGTGCACGACGAGGCTCACGAGGGCGGCAAGGAGGTCAGGTTCGAGACCCGGGGCGGCAACACCTCCGTGGACCGGGCGTTGATCGACGCGGCAGCCGAGGTGCTCGGGCATCTGGCCCGCAACGCCGTCGTGCACGGTCTCGAGGCGCCAGAGCAGCGGCTCGCGGCGGGCAAGCCTCGCCCGGGACTGGTGCGGATCGAGGCCGCGGTGCGCTCGGACTCGGTGCAGATCGATGTGCTGGACGACGGTGGCGGCATCGACACCGAGGCGCTGCGACGGGCCGCTCGGGAAGCCGGAATACCCGTCGCCGAGCACGATCTGCAGGCGCTGATGTTCCACTCCGGCCTGACAACCAGCCGCACCACCGGCCTCAGCGCCGGCCGAGGGGTCGGCATGGACGTGGTGCTCGACGGCGTGCGACGCGGCGGCGGCAGCATCGAGGTCGCCAGCCGCGTCGGCGTCGGTACGCGGTTCCGTCTCCGTCTGCCAACCAGCGTTTCCATCGCCAAGGCGCTCCTGCTCGAGGCGGACGGCCGCGACTACGCCCTGCCCGTTTCGACGGTCCTCGACACCATGGCGCTGACGGGCGCAGCCAGCGGCGCGGTTCTCGAGTGGCGTGACCACGAGCTGCCGCTGCTCGATCTCGGCCAGGCCTTCGGCAGCCGGGCGGAACGGCGGCGGAAGGGCTACATGGTGGTCACCGAGGCGAGTGGCCGCCTCCTCGGGCTGATCGTCGACGCCACGCGCGGCCCGCTCGAGATCATGGTGCGCGGTCTGGACGATCTGCTCCAGGGGCTGACCGGCGTCTCCGGCTCCACCGTCCTGGGGGACGGCAGCGTGGTCCTGATTCTCGACCCGCTGGGGCTCGCCGGCCTGCGTGACGCCGTGGGAGAGGCGGCATGAGCGACGAATCGAAGCCGCCCAAACCGGCACCGCGACTGCCGCCGTCGGGATTGGCGGACGAGGTCCTCGGTCAGCTGGCACGCGGCGAGTTGGGCACCGGGCCCCAGGAGCCGCAAGCCGAGGACGGCCTCGCGACCCCGGGCGACGTCGACCGGATCTACACGTTCGCCGACAGCCTGCAGCTCGGCCCGGAAGAGGAGGAAGAGCGCGAGGTCTACGAAACCTGGGTCGAGTTCCGCCTCGCCGATGAGTTGTTCGCGCTGCCGGTGGCGCAGGTGAGAGAGATCCTGCGGGTACTCGAAGTGACCCCGGTGCCTCATCCACCCTTCCCGGTCATCGGCATCATCAACCTGCGTGGCCGGGCGCTGCCTCTGCTCGACCTCCGTGCCCGGCTGGACCTGCCGACACCCGCGCCGGACGCCGAATCGCGGGTCGTGATCGTGGAGTCGGAGGGACGACGAATCGGGCTCCTGGTCGACGCCGTCGAGCGAGTGGCAAAACTGGCGCAGAGCGCCATGCGCCCACCGGAGGCGGCGGCCGAGCCGGCGGAGACTCGCGGCTTCCACCTGACGGATGGGCGTGAGACCCGGCTACTCGATCTGACCGCGATACTCACCCTGAGGGACTAGACCATGTTCGAGAACGTCAGCTTTCGGCGCAAGATACTGCTCATCCCGGCCCTGGCGGCCCTCGGCTTCCTACTGGTGCTCGCCCTGGTTCTCCTCGAGGGACGGAGCAACGAGGAGGTCACCGGCCGGATCGAGGACGGCTACTTCCCGGCCCTCAACCTGGGACGCGACCTGGCGGCGACTCTGGGCGAGGTCCAGCGGCAGCTCGAGGAGGCCGCCGGCGTGGTCTCCGTGGAGTTGCTGCCGGCTGCCGAGGCGTCACGCGATCGCTTCCTCGCCCTGGTCGAAACCGGCAAGGGCAACCCGCAGCTGGATCCCGGGCAGTTGGACGCGCTCGCCAGCGAGTTTCTGAGCTACTACAAGGCGGCCCGCCTCTCCACCGAACGGCTCATCTCGGAGGGCGCCGGCGTGGCTCGGCTGCCGGACCTCGAGGCAGACCGCAAGGCACTCGATCGGCTGCAGAGCCGGATCGATGCCTTGACCGCGCGTCAGACCAACGAGATGAGGGTGGCCTTTCAGTCGGCGCGGGAAAACAGCCGCGATGCGATCCTGCGGATCGCGCTGATCATCGGCGTCTGCCTTCTGCTGCTGGTTCTCCTGTCTTTGATGCTGAGCCAGACCCTGTCGAAACCGATGCAGGCGGCGGTGCGGTTCGCGGACCGCCTGGCGCAGGGCGACCTCGACGCCGAGCTGCACATCCGATCCCGCGACGAGATCGGCCAGCTGGGCGGCTCGATGAGCCAGATGGTCGGCTATCTGCGGGAGATGGCCGGCGTGGCGGATGCCGTCGCCGGCGGCGACCTGACCAAGGAGGTCACGCCGCGCTCCGACAACGACATCTTCGGCACCGCCCTCGGGAAGATGGGTGGCAACCTGCGGCGCATGCTGGGCGAGCTCAAGAACGCATCGACCGAAGTACGCGCCTCGGCGGATCAGATCGCCAGCTCCACCCGAGGCATCACCGAAGGCGCCGAGAACCAGTCGTCGGCCACCGAGGAGACCTCCTCGACCATGGTCGAGATCGCCAGCCAGATCGACAGCGTGGCGCGCTCCACGCAGTCGCTGGCGACCAATGTCGAGCAGACCTCGTCATCGATCCAGGAGATGAGCGCTTCGATCGACGAAACGGCCCGAAACTCGGACAGCCTGCTGTCGGCGGTGGAAGAGACCTCGGCGACGATCGAAGAGATGACCGCGTCCATCCACTCCATCGCGGGCAAGGTGAGGGTGGTCGATACGGTCTCCACCGAGGCCGCCACCGCCGCCCGCGAAGGCGGCCAACATCTCTCCGAGACGATCTCGGGCATCGACGCGTCGGCTCAGAGTATCGGCAAGATCGTCGGCATCATCGACGAGATCTCCGACCAGACGAACCTGCTGGCGCTCAACGCGGCGATCGAGGCGGCGCGGGCCGGCGACGCCGGGCGCGGTTTCGGCGTGGTGGCCGACGAGGTCAGGCGTCTCGCCGAGCGCTCGACCGACTCGACCCAGGAGATCGGCAAGCTGGTCGACTCGGTGCAGGCCGATACCCAGTCGGCGGTGGCTCTCGCCGACCAGATCCTGCAGAAGATCGTCGACTCGGTGACCAAGACCACCGCGCTCGTAGCCGAGGTGGCAACCGCAACCCACGAACAGAGCCAGGGCGCCGCCCAGATCGTCAGCACTTCGACCAACATGCAGCAGACCACCCGTCAGCTGGCCTATGCCGCCAAGGAGCAGGCCTCCAGCGCGCGCGAGATCCTGCGCGCCGTGGAGTCGATGAACGAGATGACACAGCAGGTCGCCGAGGCCGGTCTGGAGCAGAAGCGCGGCGGCGACATGGTCGTGCGGGCCGTCGAGCAGATCGCCGAGATCGCCCATCAGAACCTGATCGGCGCCGAGCAGCTGTCGAAGAGCACCACCAACCTGGTCGGGGAAGCGGAGAAGCTCCAGCAGATAGCCGATGTGTTCACCGTCTGACGGCAGGGTCGGCAGCGGGCGTCGCGGGTACGGCCGCCCAGGCGTCCGACAGCCGGTCTAGCCGTCCGGGAGAGCTGGCATGAGTCCCACACCGAAGCCCGCCGCCGCGGCGCCAAGCTGGGAAGAGAGCATGCGTCTGCTCGACCAGTTGCCGGCGCTCACCGTCGATCAGCGGGCCGAGGCCATCAGGCTGCTCCTGCGCAACCCGAGTCCGGGAGTGCGCGAGCGTGCCCTGCGGGTCGGCGCCGCCGTGCTGCCCCAAGCCACTCTGGCCGACTACCTGCGGGACGACGCCGACGCCGTCTTGCGCAACGCCGGCCTCGAGATCCTCAAGCTGCGCGGCGCGCGCAGCTTCTCCCTGGCCGTGGATCTGCTACAGGGTGGGGAAGCCGGCCTCACGCTGCAGGCGGTGCTGCTGCTGGACCATCTGCGTGACCCGCGGGGTCTGGAACCCCTGCGCGCCGCGCTGGCCCACCCCGACAGCAACGTCGCCCAGGCGGCGATCGTCGCCATCGGCCACCTCGGCGACGCCCGCGCGATCCCCGACCTTCTGCCTTTTCTCGAGGCGGATACGTGGCTGCGCATGGCGGCCGTGCAGGCGCTGGGCGATCTCCGCTCACCTCTGGCTGTAGGCCCGCTGGCGCGTCTCCTTACCGACCTCATGATCGGCCCTCTGGCAACCGAGGCCCTGGCCCGGATCGGTGGCGGACGCGCCTTTCGCGCCCTTGCCGGACACTGGCTGCGCTACCACGAGCAGCTCGACCCCGAGACGATGCTGGGGCTGCTGGCCCACGCCGCTGAAGGCCTGCCGCGATTCCCGCGCCCCTGGGACGACCTGCGGACCAGCCTCGCCGAGAGGCTGCGCGATCCGTACGCCGAGGTCCGGGTCTCGGCAGCGCGCTGCCTCCTGGCGCTGGGAGCCGGCCCCGAGGATGCCGAGGCCCTCAACCGTCTTGCCGGTGCGGCGCGCGACGCCGTGCCGCTGCCGACCTGTCTGGCGCGACGTGGCGACCTCATCACCACACTGATCGAACGACGCGGTATCCAGCGTCACTGGGGATACCTGCTGGCGGAGCGCCATCCGCGTCAGGTCGCGATCGAGGAGTTGGCGGTGGCGATCGAGGCCGAAGACGACCCCAGGCTGCTGCCGCCGATCGCCGCGTTGCTCGACCGGCTGCGGGAGCCACGGTTGGCCAGGCCGCTGCTCGAGCTGTACCTGCGCCAGCCGCCCGAAGCCCGCAGCGATCTGGCCCCGGCCCTGCTCGCCCACCGCAAGGCAGTGGAAGGCGCCGCCCGCGAGCTCTCCGACCTGCCGCCGCAGGAAGCGCTGGTCCTGGCCTCCCGCCTGGGGGCGTCGGCGGCGGCGGTCGCCGACGGCATCGGCGCACTCGACGACGACCAGCGGGCCGAGGTGATCCCCCAGCTGGTCGACCGCGGCGGCGTGCTGAAGCGCCTGCCGTGGACGGACTGGCTCGAGCGCGCCCCCGAGACCTACGCCGATCTGGCCGCTCGGGTCGCTGCCCAGGCCGGCCTGCGCGAGCTGCTGCCGGCCCTGCGACAGGCTCTGGAGCTGCGCCCGAACCCGGCGCTGATCCGCTCGGCGGGCGACTTCGGCGATCGCCAAAGCGTCGCCGCCCTGCTGGCCATCCTCGACTCCTCGGAGCCCGGCTTGCGACCGTTGGTGATCGAGAGCCTCGGGCGCATCGGCGGACCCGAGGCGCGCCGCGCCCTGCGCAGCCTGACCGCGGACGACGAGCCCGGCCTGCAGCGCCATGCGTTCCGAGCTCTGGCGACCTGCGCCGCCGACGAGGACGAGGAGCTGTTTCGCGCCGCCGCCGTGCATCGGGACTGGCTGGTGCGGCTCGCCTGTGCCGAGGTCCTGGGCCGATTCTCGCGGCCGGAGAACATGGAGACCCTGACCCGGCTGGCCGCCGATCCGGTGGCGATCGTCTCCCAGCGCGCCATCTCGTACCTCGAGTCGTAGCCCGACGTTCTCACCCGCCACCAACTGCGCCGACGCATGCATCTGAATCTCCGCCACACGCCCCCTGGCAACCACGGCGGCGTTCCGCCGCCGCTGGTGAGGAAGTCGACGGCAACGGCGTGATGCCCCAGGCCCAGCCGATGGCACCCGAGGAGTATCAGCTTCTCAACGAGTTCATCAGCGAGCGTTTCGGAGTCCATTTTCCGGCCGGCAAGCAGGCGATCCTGGCAACGCGACTCCGTCCGCGACTGCAGGCGCTGGGCCTGAGTCGCTACATGGACTACTACCTCATGCTGCAGTACGGACTCAACAGCGAGCAGGAGCATCTCACCCGGTTGATCACCAACAACGAGACCTACTTCTTTCGCGAGACCACCCAGTTCGAGGCGCTGCTCGAGGAGGCGGTCGAAAAGCTGCTGGCCGAGGCGACCGTCAGCGGCTCGTTGCGAATCCTCAGCGCCGGCTGCTCCTCGGGCGAGGAGCCCTACACGCTCAATATATTCGCCAAGACCCGGCCCCTCGCCCTCGCCGGCGCCCGGCTGCGCATCGACGCCTTCGACATCGACGCCCAGCGGCTGCGCACCGCCACCGACGGGATCTACGGACCGAACTCGCTGCGAGCGACCAGCGAGGAGCAGATCCACCGTTTCTTCGCCCGCAGCGGCGTCGACCAGTTCAGCCTGCGGGACCGTTACCGCCAGGACGTCGGCTTCTCGCTCGGCAACGTCCTCGAACCGAGCAGCTATCGTGCCGGCGCCCCCTACGACGCCCTGTTCTGCCGCAACGTCTTCATCTACTTCGCCGAGGAGGCGCTGCGGCGCGCGCTGGCGAGCTTCGCCAGCGTCCTGCGGCCGGGCGGCCTGCTGTTTCTCGGCCACGCGGAATCGATCATCGGGGTATCGGACGACGTCGAGACCGTCCGGCTAGCCCGCTGCGTCGCCTATAAGAGTAGAGCGCGGTGAAGCCGGTTCGGGTCGCGGTGGTCGATGACTCGTCGTTCATCCGCCTGGCGGTGGTGCGGATGCTCGAGGACGACGACCGAATACGGGTTGTCGGCACGGCGCGTTCTGGCGAGGAGCTGATCGAGCGGCTGGCCGGCTGGCGGCCCGACGTCATCACTCTCGACCTGTCGATGCCCGGCATGGGGGGGCTGCGCACCCTCGACCACATCATGTCCAGCCGTCCGACGCCGGTCATCGTGCTGTCGGGCCGCTCGCGGGCCGACGCGCCTCTGGCCATCGAGGCGTTACACCGCGGGGCCGTCGATTTCATCGACAAGCGACGCTACTCGCTGGTCGATTTCGAGGCCCTACGCGACGTGCTCGTGCACCGTATTCTCGAAGTGTCGGGTTACCGCTCCCCCGGCCGTGACGAGGAGGAGGAGTCGGCGGCACCGTCGGCCGTTGCGGAGCGCTCGGCCTTGCCGAGAAGACCCCCGCGCCGCAAGGACTTCGAGGTGGTTGTCATCGGCGCCTCGACCGGCGGTCCGGTGGCGATACACCGCGTGCTGGTCGACCTCGGCGCCTTTCTGCCGGTGCCGGCGGTGGTCGCCCAGCACATGCCGCCCGGCTTCACCCGCGCCTTCGCGGAACGCCTGAACAGCCGCCTGCCGCTATCGGTGCGCGAAGCGGGCGACGCCGAGACGCTGCTGCCGGCGACGGTGTACATCGCGCCCGCCGGACGCCACCTGAGCATCGGGCGTCACGGTCAGGCGCTGCGGACGCGACTCGCCGACGCGCCCGCCAGCGACGTTTCGCACCGGCCGTCGATCGATGTCCTGTTCAGCTCGGCTGCCCGCGCCGCCAGACAGGAAGTGTTGGCCGTCCTGCTCACCGGCATGGGCCGGGACGGCGCTCGAGGCATGGCCGACCTGGCAGCGGCCGAGGCCTACACCCTGGTCCAGGACGAGGCCTCGTCCGTGGTCTGGGGCATGCCCCGAGCGGCCACCGAGCTGAACGCGGTCCGCGAGACCCTGCCCCTCGACGACATCGGGCCGCGGTTGCGCCAGCTTCTCGGCGATCCCCAGGCGGCCTAAGGCGAATCGCCGCTCCACTCGGGCTCCGGGTCGATCCCGAGCCCCTCAGCCAACCGGTTGTAGTAGCTGAACAGCGCCGCCACCTGGACGATGTCGTGAATCGCGGCGTCATCGAAGCCATGCCGGCGCAAGGCGTCGAGATCGCCGGCCTCGACGGCCGCCGGAGCCCGGGTCAGCTTGGCTGCGAAGTCGAGCATCGCCCGATCGGCCGGCGCCAACCGGGCAGACCGGTAGTCGGTGGCGATGGCTTGCGCCAGCACGCTGCCGGAGCCGTCATCGGCAACCTCGGCACGGAGGTCGTCGGCGTGCGCCCGAGCTCAGTAGAAGCAGCCGTTGAGCTGCGACACGGCCGTGGCGATCATCTCCCGCTGGGCGCGACTCAAGCCGCTGTCCCGGGAGTGCATCACCTCGAGGTAGAGCCGCGTCGACGAGCGCAGGACCTTGGGCCGCAAGCTCTGGATCCGGATGATGTTGAAGATCTTGCCGGCCCGCCGCACGCCAGCTTCGTACAGGCGCCGCAGCAGCCCGCGGGCATCGCTCGGGTCGACTGTCCGGATCCACGCCACGACGCCGCCGATCGGACTACAGCCCCAGCGCCCTGTCAAGTCGAGCGGCCGGCGTCAACGGTCGACCACTGCCCAGTTGCGACAGACTTCGCGGATCCGCCCCGGCTCACCCCCGGCCAGCGCCTGACGTGAGAAACGTCGTATCTCTTCGTCACCGACCCGCGCCCGGCGCAACTCTTCACGGATGGCGGCAACCAGCGCAAACGGGTTGCGGCTTCGCGTGCGGACGCGGATCTGCGGGTAACGCGGCTCCATGGCGCGGTGACACCTCCTCTTCTCTTGTAGGACGTGCAAATCGGCAAAACGGTTTCGCCGGGCGGAGGGCAGGCTGACCTGACCTTCTCACCAATGGTCTACGAAACGCTGTATCTACCTGAATCTGCAGCGTTACGCTCCGGTCGGGCATCCTCAGCGTGCTTCGAGCACGCTTGCGGTGCCCTCGGTCGCAGGTCTTGCATCTTCAGGCAGCTACGACGTTTTGCAACGACGATCGGTGAGAAGATCAGGCTAGAATCCTCGCCAGGAGGCAAGCCCGTGGAGCTCCAAGAACTGATCCGATACTCGCGTGGCGACGAGCCAGCCGATCTGCTGATCCGCAACGCCAAGGTCGTCGATGTATATGGCGGGGAGATCATCGAGACCGGCGTGGCGGTGGTGCGGTCGCGCATCGTCGGCCTGGGCGACTACGAGGCCCGCGAGACGCTGGATCTCGAGGGCGCCTATCTCGCCCCCGGCCTTATCGACGCCCACGTGCACGTCGAGTCCAGTCTGGTGACGCCTGCCGAGTTCGCCCGCGCCGTGGTGCCGCGGGGCACGACCACGGTCGTCACCGATCCGCACGAGATCGCCAACGTGCTCGGCCTCGACGGCATCCGCTTCATGTTCGAGTCGGCCAAGGGCGGGCCGCTGAGCATGTTCGTCATGGCCTCCTCCTGCGTGCCGGCGACGAGCATGGAGACCAACGGCGCGGTGCTGCACAGCTACGACCTGGCGTCCTTCAAAACCGACCCCTGGGTCCTCGGGCTGGCCGAGGTGATGAACTTCCCGGGCGTCGTCCGGGGCGACCCGGACATGATGGACAAGATCCGCGAGTTCGAGGGTCTGGTGCTCGACGGCCACTGCCCGGGCCTGACCGGCAAAGACCTGATGGCCTATGCGGCCACCGGCATCGGCTCGGACCACGAGTGCACCACGGTCGAGGAGGCCCGCGAAAAGCTGCAGCTGGGAATGACCATCTTCATCCGCGAAGCCACCAATGCGCGCAACCTCAGGACCCTGCTGCCGCTGGTGACCCCCCGCAACCAGCACCGGATCTGCCTCTGCACCGACGACCGGCAGCCCGCCGACCTGCTCGATCAGGGACACATCGACTTCATGGTTCGCACCGCCATCGCCGAGGGCGTCGACCCGCTGACCGCCATCCGCATGGCCACCTGCAATACCGCCGACTACTTCCGCCTGCACGACCGCGGTGCCGTGACGCCGGGCCGCCGGGCCGACTTCATCGTCTTTCCGGACCTCGAGGCGCCGGTCCCGCACCTGGTGTTCCGCGGCGGGCGCATCCTTGCCCGGGACGGCCGCATGACCGCCCCACGGGCCGAACGGCGGCCCTATCCGCTGCGCAGCACGATCAACGTGGACTGGGAAGAAGTCGATCTGGCGGTGCCGGCGGAGGGCCCCAGGCTGCGGGTCATCGGCGCCGTCGCCGACCAGTTGGTCACCGAGAGCCTGATCGACGAGCCGACCGTGGTCGACGGCCTGGCGGTGGCGGACCCGGGTCGCGACCTGCTCAAGCTAGCGGTCATCGAGCGGCATCGCTCCTCCGGTGCCGTCGGCCTGGGCTTCGTGCGCGGCCTCGGCCTCGAGCGCGGCGCCCTGGCCTCGTCGATAGCCCATGACCACCACAATCTGGTGGTGGTCGGCGCCGACGACGAGTCCATGCTCACCGCCGCCCGCCGGGTGGCGGCGCTCGGCGGCGGCATGGTCGTCGCCGAGGGAAGC
>CALZJC010000081.1 GCA_945787525.1 Thermoanaerobaculia bacterium
TGAGGCGGTCCGCCGGATCCGGCGGAAACTCCTCGAGGGCGACGGCGTGAATTCCGACGCGGCCGTCGATCGGGATCTCTGTCAGGCCCGAGTCGAGGAGCTCGCTGCGCCAGGCCCCCAGGGGCTGGTTCAGGGTGACGCGGCGGCGCTGCACGAGCATCGCGACCTCCCAGAACGTTATCGCCGAGCAGGCCAGGCGACCCTCGCGCAGCGCGCGATCGATCGACCCCAGGCTCTCGGCACCCAGCCGCCGATCACCCGCGTCGAGCCAAAGAAGCACGTGGGTGTCCAGCAGGATCACCGGGTCGCGTCCCACTCGACGTCGATCGGCGTGATGATGTCACCCTCGATCACCAGGCTCCCGCGATGCCGGCCGTAGAGGGTCTTGGGTTTGTCGCGCGCCGGCACCAGACGGCTCACCGGGCGCCCGTTCTTGGTGATCACGATCGGCTCTCCGCTCTCGGCCACTTCGTCCATCAGCTTGAGGCACCTGGCCTTGAACTCCGACGCCTTGATAGTCCTCATGGTTCGCCTTTCGTTAATGACCATGGTCATGACCATGGTAACATACGAGCCTGACCGCCGCTACTTCGCTCCTTGCCGTCCGACCCCGCCGGAAGCCGCCGAACCGGTCCAGCGAACTCGGGCAATGCGACCCGATGCGGCTCTGTGGCGGCTGCGTGCGGCTCAGCGTTCTGCCCTCATTGTCACACGGTCTTCGCTCGCCGTGACCGCCCTGCTGCTCCACCGTCACCCGATGAATCCGGCCCTGTCGCCACAGCTGCGGCGAGGGGTCAGAGGTCCGCTTCCGCGCTGATCGCCTGGATGATGCGACCGGTCTCGTTGCCTTCCTCGCTGCCGTCCGGATGGCTGTGGATGTAGTCGAAGACATCCTTCTGATCCACTTTCACCGTCTGCCCAGAGACCAGGCTCGGGATATCACGCGGCTCGCTCCTGAGGACGCCCGAGATCTTCTCCCCATGCCACGAGACCACCTCCACCCACATCCACTCGTTGCCGCCACCAAGGGTGGCAAAGGGGGCCTTGACCGTGATGAACTCCCCCGGATCAAGTCCGCGCTGGAAAGCATCTCTCAAGGCCGGTAGCTTCTCCCTGGCCCTCGCACTGGCCGTCAGCAGCTCTTCGTTGTGATCGATGTCCAAAACCTGACGCTGGGTGCCGAGCAGAGACGACAGCATCGCCATTTGACGCGTCCGCGGATCTCTCCCCTTGTAGCGGTCGAAACCGATCTTCACCAGTCGGTTTTCCGCGTCGCCCTCTTCCGGGAGACCACGGTAGAAGGTGAGCTGGGCCATGGCCTCCGCGTCCTCCCGCGCGACTTCCTGCGCATCTTCTCGAACCCTCGGGTGCTGGATGGTCCGCAGATCCAGGTCGAAGCGCCCCGATGCGCCAACCTCACCACCCTCGGCCACGGCTTGGGCTATGAGGTTGATGAGGAACCCGATCTGAGGCTGAACGGACCATGGGAAGTCCTCCACGACGATGTCCGGCAGGCCGAACTTGGACATTCCGAGCGTGATTGCCCGTACATAGTCGCCCTCCTGGTAGGCGTGGATCACGAAATGGTCTGAGAGCGCCGGGATGCTCTCGGTCCACTCGTCGATGCGCCATTCGCGCCAGGCCCCGAGGGAGAAGACCTGCCGGGTCTCCTGGTCCCAGATGAGCCCGCCAGTCTGCCGGGCGACACTCTCGACGACTCGATTGGCGGCCTTGTGAGCTATCCAGACTTGCTCGAGTGGGTAAAGGAACTCGAGGATGTACACCTGCTCGGTCTCCTGGAGCGCCAGGGCCTGATCGCCATCGAGTCCGTAGCCGAAGTGCTCCAGATAGTCCAGATCGGGCGGCGGATGGTAGTCGGCGATCGCCTGCTGCTCCAAGGTCGCCTCCACCGCGATCCCTGTCGACGAAGCTCCCAGGTCGGTGACGATCTCAAACTCCGGCCGACTCTCTCCGACGGCCGACCTCAGAGCCTCGGACGGGTCGCCGATCGGTCGGGGCAGGTAGTAGACCGCGTACTGAACGTAAATCGGGTCGTCCGTCAGTGGCCCCGGGGGCCAGACCTCCGGTGTGGAATCGATCCCACAACTCAGGCAGAGCCCCGCGGTGAGTAGACCCACGAGTGCCGATTTGGTGGTCACCCCCCGTAGTCTCCGGGCAGACCCCCTCTACAGCTCGCGCAGCGCCGTCGCCACCGGCAGCCGCGCCGCGCGGATGGCCGGGAACAGCCCCCCGACCAGCCCGATCAGCGCCGAGTAGACGGCGCCCTGGACGAGCAGCTGCGGCGTCACCGCGAAGGCGAAGCCCACCTGGCTGAAGCTCTGCCAGTTCATCGTCGCGGCCTGGAAGCCGTCGAAGGCGACGTAGGCCAGGCCACCGCCGACCAGACCGCCAGCCAGGGCCAGGATCAGCGCCTCGGTCAGCACCGAGGCCACCACCGGGCCCGAGCGGAAGCCCAGGGCGCGCAGGGTGGCGATCTCGCGGGTGCGCTCCGAGACCGCGGTGTACATGGTGTTCAAGGCGCCGATCAGCGCGCCAAGTCCCATGATGACGGCGATGATCGTGCCCAGAACGGTGATCAGGGTGACGACCACGATCGACTGCTCGGCGAAGAACTCGTCCTGCCGCGCCACCTTGACGTCGAGTCGCGGATCGCTGGTCAGGGCGTCCTTGAACTCCTGGAAGCTGCCCGCCGAGTTCAGCCGGACGCGCGCCGATTGGAAGGAGTCGCCGCGGCGGTAGGCCGGCTGCAGTACCTTGGCGTCGGTCCAGATCTCGGATTCGGACAGGTCGCCGTTGGTGGCGAAGATGCCCACCACCTGCCACTGCTCGCGTCCCACTTCCAGGCTAGCGCCGACGTCGAGGCCGGCGAACTCGCGCGCCGCCGCGCTGCCCGCGATGACTTCGTTGCGGCCCCACTCGAACATCCGCCCCTCGACGAGGCGGAAGTCGGCGCGAACCCGGGGCGCCGCCCGCTCGACACCGCGCAGGGGCACGTTGGCGTCGGTGCCGGTGGAGCGCTTGGGCAGGTTGAGGATGACGAACAGCTCGGCCGAGGAGAGCGGGCCCTCGGCGTCGCGGGCCACGCCCGGCGCCTCGCTGATGATCCTCGTCGCCTCGCGGCCGAGGCCGCTCATCATCTCGGAGTCGGCGCCGCTACGCAGCACGATGGCGCCCTCCGGCGCCGCCGAGGTGACCATGGTCTGGCGGATGCCCTGGGCGATGGAGAGGACGCCGACAAAGACCGCCACGACGCCGGCGATGCCGAACACGGCCGAAGCCGACGAGCCGAGACGCTCGGGCACCGTCCGCAGGCTGAACTTGGTGACCGCGGTGATCTGCGACAGCCAGTTGATCAGGCCGACCATGAGCTACCTCCTGAGCGCGTCGGCGGTCTGCAGGCGCAGCGCCCGCAGCGCCGGGAAGAAGCCGGCCGCCAGGCCGAGCAGGAAGATGAGGACCACGCCGATCACGACGTCCCGGGCCGGGAAATAGAAGATCGGCAGCGAGGCGGTGGGTGTCGGGTCGCCAAACGAGACCAGCCAGGCGGCGAGGGCGAGTCCCAGGGCGCCGCCCAGCACCGCGATCAGGCAGGATTCCGCCAGCACCAGTCCGAGCACACCGCGGTGGGTGAACCCGAGCGCCTTGAGCACGCCCAACTCGCCGATCCGCTCGCGCACCGACTGGGCCATCGTGTTGCCGGTGACCAGCAGCATGGTGAAGAAAGCCATCGTGACGATGGCGGTCACGATCGCCGCGACGTCGCCGATCTGCTTGGCGAAGCCCTGCATGAAGGCGCCCTCGGGCTCGGCCTTGGTCTCGGCCGGCGAGTTGGCGAACTCGCGGTCGATCGCCTCGGCGATCTCCGCCGCGCGGTCGGGATCGTCGATGCGCACCGTGTACCAGCCGACGTTGCCCTCCCCCCAGGCGCGGGCCTCGTCGAAGTAGTCGTAGCGGAAGAAGAAGCCGGTGGTGTCGGTGCCCTTCTCGGCGCCCTCGTAGATACCCACCAGATCGAACTCCCAGGTGCGCGTGCCGTCTTTCTTCGACCAGATCGTCGCCTCGATGGGGATGCGGTCGCCCACCTTCCAACCGAAGCGCTCGGCCGTGGTGACGCCGGTGATGGCGCCGGTTCGGGTGTTGAGAAACGCCTCGTACTCCGGCGGCTCGAGGACGTACTCGGGGTACATCTCGAGGAACTCCACCGGCTCGACCGGCATCTGGGCAAAGAAGTTCTTGGGCTCCTGGTAGACGCCGCCGAACCAGGTCTGGTGCACGGCGTCGGCGACGCCTTCGATCTGCTCCATGCGGCGCTCGTAGCTGATCGGCAGGAACTGGATGATCGACACCTTGTGGCGCACGATCAGCCGGTCGGCGCCGGCAACCTCGATGCCCATGTTGAACGCCTGGCGAACTGCCGAGAGATAGCCGAAGAGAAGAAAGGCCACCAGGATCGCCAGCACGGTCAGCACGGTGCGCAGCTTCTTGCGAGTCAGGTTGCGCCACAGCAGATGCAGGTACTTCATTCTTCCGGCTCCGTGGCCAGCTTGCCCTTGTCGAGATAGAGGGTGCGCGAGGCGCGCGCCGCCGCATGGGGGTCGTGGGTGACCATCATGATCGTCTTGCCCTGCTCCTCGTTGAGCGCCGACAGCAGGTTGAGGATCTCGTCCGAGCTGGTCCGGTCGAGATCGCCGGTGGGCTCGTCGCAGAGCAGGATTGTCGGATCGGTGACGATCGCCCGCGCAATGCCCACGCGCTGCTGCTCACCGCCCGAGAGCTGCCGCGGATAGTGCTGCGACCGGTCCTTCAAGCCCACCACCCCGAGTGCCGCGGCCACGTGCTTGCGCCGCTCGGCGCGCGACAGATGGGTCAGCAAGAGCGGCAGCTCGACGTTGCGCTCGGCGGTGAGCACCGGCAGCAGGTTGTAGAACTGGAAGACCAGTCCGATGTGGCGTGCCCGCCAGCCGGCCAGCTTGCGGTCCGACAGCCGGTCGATTCGCAGACCACCCACTTCGACGGTGCCCTCGCTCGGCCGGTCGAGGCCGCCGATCAGGTTGAGAAGGGTCGACTTGCCGGAGCCCGAGGGACCCATGAGTGCCAGGAACTCTCCATCCGGCATCTCGAGGTGCGCGCCGCCGAGCACGTGCACCTCCTCCGAGCCCCGACGAAAAACCTTGTCGACGTCATGCACCCGCACCAAGACGTTATTGCTCTCGCTCATGATCCGCTCTCCTTGACCCGCGACCTGTCTTCCAGCGCTGCGCCGCCTTCGATCACCACTCGTTCACCGGCGCTGAGGCCGGCGAGGACCTGGAGGTCGCCGTCGAACTGCGCCCCGACGCTCACCGCGCGGCGCTCGGCAACGCCGCCGTCGACCACCATCACCACATCTTTGCCGTCCCGCGCGAAGACCGCATCGCCGGGCACCAGCAGTACCGCGGTGCGGGGCCCGCTCTCGGCCTCGGTCTCGCTCTCGCGGAACTCCACCTTGACGCCCATGTCGGGCAGGATCCGCGGATCCAGCTCCTCGAACCCGATCCGCACCTCCACCGTCGCCTTCTGGCGGTCGGCGGTCGGGATGACCGCGATCACGTGACAGGGAATCCGCCAGTCCGGATAGGCGTCCAGGGTGGCCGAGACCGGCTGGCCGGCGCGCACCCGGTTGATGTAGGCCTCGTTGACGTCGACCTCGATCTCGAGCGACGACATGTCGACCACCGTGCCGATGCCGGTGCGAGTGAAGCCGCCGCCAGCGGAGATCGGCGAGATCATCTCGCCCGGCTGGGCGTTCTTGGCCACCACGACGCCGGCGAACGGCGCCCGGATCGTGCGGTCCTCCATCTCCTGCCGCCAGACCGCCAGTTGCCGGTCGGCGACCGCTACCTCCTCACGCTGCCGGTCCAGCCGCGCCACCAGCGCGTCGCGTTCGGCGCGCGCCCTGTCGAGCTCCTCCTGGCTGGCCACATTCGCCGCCACCAGCCTCTCCTGCCGCCGCAGCTCGATATCGGCCTCGTCACGCCGCACCTCGGTCTCGCGCACCGCCGAGCGGGCCGCACCCAACTGCGCCGCGGCCAGATTCAGACCGGCGCGCACGTTGGTCACGTCGAGCCGGGCGAGAACCTGGCCCTCCTCCACCACCATGCCCTCCTCGATGAGGACGTCGGTGACCTTGCCGGTGACCTTGGAGGAGACCGTCGCCTGGCGGCGCGCGGTGACGTAACCCGAGGCGTTGAGCACCGTGCCACCGCCACCGGCGTCGAAGCGCCGTTCGCGCACGGCCGCGGTGCGCACCTCGGCCACCGACGGGCGGCTCGCCCACCAGCCGACGACCAGCGCCAACAGCAACAGTAGCCCGGCGGCCAGCCAGAGGCCGCGCCGCGGCCGGTCGGCGGCCGCTTCGCTGCGGTCGATCCGCAGCTGATCGAGGTTCGATTTCTCGGAGCTCACTGATCTGTCTTCGCTGGGCTCGACGGGGCGGATTCGGTCAATTCTACGTCGGAGCCGGTGGAGAGTTACAGGGCCCTAGCACGGGCTGCTAGCGCCGATCGCGCAGCAGGGCTCCGCCTCGATAGAGCAGGTAGAGGCCGGCCATCTGGATGAGATGGAAGAGGTCGTTGTGGTTGAAGTGGCGATGCAGCGAAAAGCCACTCTGCTGGACCGCGGCCCCGGCAAAGGAAACCGCCACTCCCGCCGCCACCCAGCCGGCACCGGGCAGGCGCCCATGACGCCCGGGCAGGGCCAGCAGCGCCACCACGGCCAGCATCGACGGAGCGTAGTCTGCGATCACGAACACAAAGCCGTCGTGCACCGACATCCACGCCAGGTAGACGGCCAGCTTCGCCACCACCAGGCCGAGCGCCGCCACCCGCGCCGCTCCCGCCAGCCGGGCCAGCACCGCCGCCGCCAGCATCGCGGCGCTGGACAGACCGGTCGAGAAGAGCGTCAGCTTCCAGACCCAGGTGCCCTCGCTGCCCCCGAGATAGCCGGCGAAGCCGTGCGACGTGCCACCCGCGGCGGCCGCCACCGCCAGCGCCAGGCAGGAGGCTCCCCAGAAGATTCTCGAGGTCTCGCCGGCCTCGCGACCGCCGCTCACCAACCGCCAGCCGAACCAGACACCGAGCGCCGCCAGCAGGTAGTCGGTGACCAACGTCGTCGGCTCGGTGATCTGCATGGCCCGTGTGGCAAGATCGAGCCTTGCCGCACACCATGCTCGCATGAAGCCCTGCCGCGCGGAAACCCGACCCCACCGCCCCACTCGCGATGCCGGCTGAGCCCATCGCCACGGACTCCCGCATCCTCGTCGCCAGTGGTGCCCGGCACAGCGAGGCGCTGCTACTCGGCGAGCTCGAAGCGGACCTCGACCGGCTGGGCGAGTCGCTGCTGGCGCGGCCGGCGCTCCTGGTGGTGCCGTCGCAGAGCCTGCGCCAACACCTGCTCACCGCGCTGGCAGAGCGCCGACCGGCGATCGCGGGACTCTGGTGTCGGACGCTCTACGGGCTGGCGGCGGAGCTGATGCGCCAGGCGGGCCTGCCGCTACCCGGCGAGCTCGACCCGTTGATGCTGATCGCCCGGCGGCTGGGGCGCGACGAGCCGACCCTGGCGAGCTCCTTCGAGCACCTGGTGGACGGCTACCGCTCGGGAGCCGCCAGCGTGAGCGACCTGATGGACGCCGCGTTCGACCCCGCTCACGCCGAGGCTCTGGACGAGGTGCTGGTCAAAGAGGGCTCGGAGGCGGCGGGCCGCCAGGCCCTCGAGCGCGCCCGAGCCGTCATCCGGCTGGCGGCCCGCAGCGCCAAGCGCCTCGAGGAGCGCGGCCTGCTGCGCCGGCCGGCGGTGCTGCTGCGGGCGGCCGAGCTGTTGCGCGGCGGCGCGCCAAACCCGTTCCAACCCAGCGCCGTGCATGTCTACGGTTTTGCCGATGCCACCGGGGTCGCCACCGATCTCATCGAGGCGCTCCTCGACCGCCACCCGACGACGCTCTACCTGGATCGGCCGGCGGACCCGGCGGAGCCCGGCGGCGAGCCGGCCGGCTCGCTGTTCGGCCGCCGCTTCCGGGAGCGCCTGACCGATCATGCGCCGATCGGGCAGCCTACCGGTCGGGCGGTGCGGGAGCCCCCAGGCGCCCGGCTGGATGCGTTCCGGTCGCTCGGCGCCGGCGCCGAGGCGCGCGAGGTGGCGCGCCGGCTGCGGGCGCTGCTCGATGGCGGAGCCCGACCGGAGAGGCTGGGCGTCGTGGCACGCCGGCTGGACGGCTATCTGTCGCCGCTGCGGGTGCAGTGCTGGCGCTACGGCGTGCCGTTCTCCGGCCTGGCGGCACGCGGGCCGGTCACGCCGGGTGGGCGCATCGTCGGCGCCGTGCTGGACCTGCTGCTGCTCGGCCGCCGGGCGCCGGTGGAGCGCTGGCTCGACGCGCGCCAACAGGGCTTCGGCAAGACGGCCTCTTTCGACCTGCGCCTGGCCCTGCACTCGCTGGGCGCCGCGCGGCTCGAGGATCTGCCCGGTCTGCCGCTGGGCAGGCTGATCAGGGGCAAGCGCGTGCCGCTGCCGGTGCGCCTGGGCTTCGACCCGGCCGAGCAACCGCCGGCGGCCGGCGACGGCGAGGAGCACGACAAGGAGCGGCGCGTGCTGCTGCGCCGCCGCTCGGTTCCGGCAACCACCGTGCGCAACGCGGCGCAGACTGCCCGCGATCTCTGCAAGCGCTTCGACAGATGGCCCCAGAAGGCGTCGCTGTCGCGGCACTTCACGCTGTTGACCTCCCTACTGCGAGAAGGGCTCGGGTGGCGGCCGGACAGTGCCCTGACGGCCGAGATCGAGGCCCGTCTGGAGGGCGGCGGGCGCGGCCTGGAGGCGATGGAGCTCAACCGGGAGGAGCTTCATCTGGTGCTCCGGGAGCTGCTGGCCGACGTCGGGCGAGAGCGGCTGGGCGGGCAGGGCGCCGGCGTCCAGATTCTCGACGCCACCGAGGCCCGGGGGCGCACTTTCGACCATCTCTTCCTCATCGGGCTCAACGGGGGCCTGTTCCCGCGCACCGTGCGCGAGGATCCCTTGCTGAGCGACTCGCTGCGGCGGCTGCTGGCGCGCCAGGGCTTCGGGGTGCTGCCAGACCTGCCGGCCAAGCGCGAGGGCGCCGAGGAGGAGCGCTACCTGTTCGCCCAACTCCTGAGCGCCGCTCCGGCGGTGACGCTGTCGTGGCAACAGGTCGACGACGACAACGGCGCCCGCACCGTGTCGCCGCTGGTCGAGCGGCTGCGCTGGTCCGCCGCGTCGCCGTTCGCCGGCGATCCGCCGCTGGTCCGTCCGCCGCACGCGCCGGCTCTCGCGGGCGCCATTCCGCAGGGCGCCGGTGCGCCGAGAGGCGTCGCACCGGTGCCGCGGCCGCTGCTCGAGAGCGCCATCGAGGCGGCGCTCGGCGGTGATCGCGCCGACCTCGCGCCGGTCCTCGCTCTCGGCCTCGACGACCTGGCCGCGGCGCGCCAGATCGCCGACGCCCGGTTGCGGATCCTGAACGAGATGGACCCGCCACGGTCCCAGGTGGCGACCCTCGGCCCCTATCTCGGGGTCGTCGGTCCGCCACTGAGCGACGACGACCCACGTCGGGACGAGACGCTCTTCGTGACGACGCTCGAGCGTATGTGCGCCTGTCCCTGGCAGACGATGCTGACCAGGCTGCTCAGGATCGAGCCGCTGCCCGATCCGCTCGACACCCTGCCGGCGATCGACCCGTTGCTGATCGGCAACGTCGTGCACCGGGCGGCGGAAGCGGTGGTCGAACGACGCCTGGGGCGATCCGAAGACGCGGCGGCGCCGCCCCGCGGCCGCCTGGCCCTGCCGATCAGCTGGCCCGAGGAGCCCGAGCTGCAGGAGATCCTGCTGGACGCCTCGGGAGACGCGCTGCGCGCCAGCGGCGTCGGCCTGCCGGGCTTCGACCGCGTCGTGGCGCTCGCCGCGCGGCCGTATCTCGACGAGCTGCGGCGCAGCGACTGGCCCGACGGGGCACGGGTCCCGGTTCTGGGCGGCGAGGTGCGGGACCACATAAAGCTCGCCGACGGCCCACCCCCGCGGCGCCTCGCCTTCCGTGTCGACCGCATCGACGGCCCCGGCGACCGGCCGGTCTACACCGACTACAAGACCGGCCGCGGGTCGATCTCCGCCGCGGAGGACGGGGCCAAGCGTCGCCGGGCGATGTTGGCGCAGGTGCGCGCCGGCCTGCGGCTCCAGGTGCCGGCCTACGCCCTGGCGGGCAGCGGCAGCGGTCGCTATCTCTTTCTCCACCCGGAGTTCAAAGGCGTCCGGGAGATCGCCATCGAGGGCACGGACACCGAGATGGCCGCGGCGTTCGACGGCGCCGTCGCCGCCGCGCTGGAGGCCTGGCGCCAGGGCGCCTTCCCTCCTCGAGTCGTCGAGCCGGATCGCGATCACGAGCCGAAGCAGTGCGGCTGGTGCGAGGTCGCCCAGGCCTGCGTCCGCGGCGACTCCGGCACCCGCCGCCGGCTGCGCGATTGGGCCGTCCGCGACGCCGCGGCCGCGGCCGGACCGGTGGCGGCGGCACGCGCCCTCTGGCGGCTGCCGCTGGACGAGAAAGAGCGATGAGCGAGCTGCGGCAAGAACCGGCCGAGCGTGATCTGCTGGCCGAGGACGAGAACGGCCGGCGGGCCGCCCAGACGGAGTTCGTGCGCCCCCTGCTGCTCGAAGCCGGTGCCGGCACCGGCAAGACGACGACGCTGATCCACCGCATCCTGGCCTGGAGCCTCGGCGCCGGCTGGGCGGTCGCTACCGCCGAGCTGGCCGGAGACGGCGGCGGCGATGGGGCGCCGGCCGAAGGGGCGCCGGCCGACCGGATCGCCGGCCGCGTGCTGGAGGGCATCGTCGCCG
>CALZJC010000082.1 GCA_945787525.1 Thermoanaerobaculia bacterium
ACCGCGGACGACCGTGACGCCGCGCGCTCCGAGATCGCGCAGCTCCCGCGCCAGCACCTCCTCGATCCCGCGGGTGCACTGCGCCAGGTGGCGAGGGCGGTGCGAGGGCCCCTCCCGGTGGGGCGCCTGGTCTCTCCGACGCCTAAGGTGGGCGCCGGAACCGGGACCTCGACTTCGCGCACCCGCGCGCCTTGCAGACATGCTCGCCGATCGTACCGCGGCGCTAGGCAGCCGAGCCGAAGGTCCCCGAATCGATGATCAGGCGCCTGTCGCCTCTTTGCCTTCGTATACTCCGGCGGTGTCCGAACGGCGCGAGTTCCGGCTGACCCTGCCCCTGACGACCATCGCCGCTCTCTTTCTGCTCTCCGGGGCGGCGTCGCTCATGGCCCAGGTCGCCTGGCTGCGGTTTCTCAGCCTGGTCTTCGGCAACACGACCTGGGCGACGGCGACTCTCCTGGCGGTCTTCATGGGGGGGTTGGGGCTCGGGGCACTCGTCTTCGGCCGCTGGGCGGACCGATGGACCCGGCCCCTGCGGCTCTACGCGGCGATGGAGGCGGCGATCGGCATCTTCTCCCTGGCCTCGCCGCTCCTGATCGGCTGGATCGACGGCGCCTACGTTCTCGTCTATCGGAGCTGGGGCAACCTGCCGTGGTTGTTCGCCGCCGGACGCACGTTGCTGGCGGCCTGCTTCCTGCTGCCGCCGACGGTGCTCATGGGCGGCACCCTGCCGCTGATCCTGCGGGCTACGACCCGCGCCCGCGAGCAGGTAGGCGCGTCGACCGGGCTGTTCTACGGTGTCAACACCGCCGGCGCGGTCCTGGGCGTCACATTGGCCGGTTTCTTCACGGTACGCCTGGCCGGTCTGCAGCAGACCCTGGCCCTGGCCGCCACCCTCAACTTCGTCGCGGCGGTGGGCGCCTACCTGCTCGCCGGCCGACTCACCGCCGGGCAGAGCAGGGACGAGCGCCCCCAGAGGAGCGTCCGCCGACCCGATAGACGACGGCAACGGTGGCTGATGGGTCTTTTCTTCGCCATGGGCGCGACGAGCCTGGCCTACGAGGTGCTGTGGACCCGCATCCTCCTGTTCCATCTGGGCTCGAGCGTCTACGCCTACAGCCTGATGCTGCTGCTGGTCCTCCTGGGGATCGGCGTCGGCAGCCTGCTGGCGGGGCGCTGGGCCGACTCGGTCCGCTCCCCGCTGGGCGCCCTCATCTGGCTCGAGTTGGGGATCGGGCTGTGGATTCCGGTCCAGGTCGTCCTGTTCCAGCAGCTCGACCTTATGCTGCTGACGGCCGCCGAGCTGATCGCGCCGACGACCTTCGTGCGCTACACCGCGGGGCAGCTCCTGGCGGCCCTGCCGTTGCTCGGGCCGCCCACGCTGCTCATGGGGATGAGCTTTCCCCTGGCGACGCGGGCCATGAACGAGACCCCCGAACGGCTCGGCGCCGACGTCGGAGCGGTCTATGGCGCCAACACCCTCGGTGCGGTGGCCGGCTCGCTCGCCGCCGGGTTCGTCCTGATCACGACGCTCGGGACGCAGAACGCTCTGCTGGCGGTCGGCGTCGCCAACGCCGTCCTGGCCGCGGTCATCGCCCGGCGGGCCGCGGGTCGCCTTCTGCGGTCCGCGACCTGGTGCGTCGCGGCCCTGATCCTCGCCACGATGCTGCTGTTCCCCGCCGACCGCGTGATCCTCTCCGCCGGGATCTTCTACGGCGACGAGCCGGAGAGCCTGGTCTACTTCCACGAGGACGCCCAGGCGACCGTCACCATCCGGCAGCGGCAGAAGGACGGGCAGCCCTACTTCGCCCTGGCGGTCAACGGCGTCGCCGTCGCCGGCACGAGCCCGGAGCTCGAGGCGGTGCAGCGGATGCAGGGGCACCTGCCGCTGCTCCTTGGCGAGGGGATCCACTCCGTGGTCCATATCGGCTTCGGCACGGGCGGCACCGCCCGCGCCGTCAGCCTGAGCCCGGTCGAGGACATCCTGGTCGTCGAGCTCAGCCCCGAGGTGATCAAGGCCTCGGACACCTACTTCGGCGATATCAACCACGGAGTGCTGCGCGATCCCCGGGTACGGGTCGAGATCAACGACGGCCGCAATTTCATGCTGGCCAGCGCCGAGCGCTTCGACGCGGTGCTTTCGGACTCGATCCACCCGGCCTACGCGGGCAACGGCTCGCTCTACTCTCTCGAGTACTTCCGGCTGATCCGCGACAGCCTGGCGCCGGGCGGCGTGGCGTCCATGTGGCTGCCGACCTACTACATCACGCCCGACAACTATGCCGGTATCCTGGCGGCCTTTCGCGAGGTCTTCCCCCATGTCGCGGTGTGGTACGAGCCCAGTACGCTGAACGCTTTCACGATCGTCACCGGCAAGCTCGAGCCTCCGGCGTGGAGCGCCGAGCAGCTGAGCCGCGCGTTCTCGCGCCCCGAGATCCGCGACGACCTGGCCTCACTCGGCATCCTCGGACCGGCGGACCTGGTCGCCATGCTCCTGGTCACGACGAACGAGCTCGACCGCTGGCTCGAGGAGACTCCGCCCCATACCGACGACCGGCCGCGGGTCGAGTACGAGAGCGGCCGCCTGCTCGACCGCAATCAGACCTGGTTGGCGAACTTCAGGCGCCTGATCGAGCTGCGCCCGGAGACGCCACCGGCCGACTATCTCGAGGTCCTGCCCGCCGCCGAACAGCAGCGTGCCCGGTCCCTCTACCGCGACCGGACCGCATTGCTGGCCGCTCACTCCCGGCTGCTCGCCCAACGCCTCGCGGCACTGGACTCGAATCGGCGACAGCCCCACCCATGACTCCGTGGGTGATCAATCCCCGACCTTCTCGCCCGACGGCACGAGGATCTCTCACGCATCGAGGCGCGGCCTGCGTCTGGGCTACTCGGGAGGATCCGGCAGCAGCTCGGCCTGGATGAACTCCTCCAGAAGCTGAAGCTGCTCGGTGGTCGTCTTCAGGAACTCCACGCCCATCCGGAAGGACGGCCTCCCTTCGGCGGCGCCTGCTTCGTCGACGTGGACGATGCGGGCCCGCGTGCGGAACAGCTCTCCATTCAGCCGGATCTCCAGCTCGAGGACGGATTCCGGCTCGCGGAGGCTGTCGGTTGCGATGAGCATTCCCGACAGGCTGAGCTGCTTCACCACGAAGTCTTCCTTGGACTCCAGGGTGACAGGATCATCCTCACTCGCCAAGTTGAAGCGTCCGAGCAACCTCGACCTGAGGTCCACGATGACGTTCTTTCTCAGGAACTCGAGCAGCTCCACGGCCTTCTCGGTGAATACCTCGTCCAGGGCGATCCCCGCCTCATAGACCGGGACCACATCCCCTTCATCCAGCTTCTGGGTGCCGGAGAGATGGCACCACCTCACCGTGCCGCTCAGCTGAATCTGGTCCGCTCCTCGCCCCAGCTGGAACAGGTACTCCCGGCCGATGCTCAGCTGCAGAGATGTCCGAACGGCGATACCGGCCAAGCTGATGTTCAGCACGCTGGCATCCACCGAATTGGCAAAGCTACCGGGAAGGTCCGGCGTACTGTAGCGCCGGTGGCGACGTGGCTTGCCGTATTCAGTCATCGGGACCCGTTTGCGTTGCGGCCCTGGGGTTCCCCAGGTGTGCCTCTTCGGAACCTGGCCTGAGAGGTTACGCAGTAGATCGCGGAGCTGTCGCCACCCAGACAGGCAGGCGGACTAGCTCTTTCGCCTGTCTTCCTGGCGCCGGTCCCGTCCGCTTCGGCGGTCCTTTTCGACGGGGACCTCGACACGGCGGCGTTCAGCCTTGCGGCGATCCTCTCCCGAGCGCCGCTTCCGGCCTTCAGGGCGCGCGGACTTCGGAGTGCTGTCATCTTCTGGGCGCTCGTCCACAATGACGGCGAGTATATCCCCGCCGGCGAGCCAGGTCAGTGAACGATCTCCACCGGGCTTTCGACGTCGACCGGCTGTCCGGCGGTTTTCGCCTCGCCGGGTCTTCCCCTGGTGGGAGATTGAGTACCTACGGCGAACAGTTCGAGTTCAAGGGAGCGAGAGTGTTGGTGAAGCTGTTGGCGCACATTATCGAGCCGCCAGACGTCTCGGTTACGGGGCCGTTGACCCTGGTTGACACCAGCTGAATCGTGGCCCCCTCGGCTGCCGTCGCCGCCGTAGGACCAGAGACTACGGAGTGTCGAGCTACGACAAAGACCGCGCCCGCGTCTGTTGCTGCCGCACGAAGGGCCGTGCTGTTGGTTGGACCGGGCGGCGAAACGAGCACGACATTCTCCAATACAACCTCGGTCGAAGCGCCGACTCCGACCGCGATCGCATCGTCGATGGCCCCTCCCAGATGCGCCACGGTCATGGAGCGAAGCTCCGAGAAACCGCTGCTCGTATTGAAGGTCACTACACCTTCAGTGGGTGAGCTTTGGCTGCCCGTAATGAGGGTGACCTCAATGCCGGCTCCTTCGACCGCCACAAACGCCGGCACGTTCACGGTTGTCAAACCGCAATCGTATCGACCCGGCCCGACCTTGACGAGGTAGGCGTTCGCCAGCGTGCCTGGCCCGGGGATGCTGTCGAGGACGTTCCGCAGCGCAGTGCAGTTCTCCGCCGCTGTCCCGGTTGCGCTGATCCACATTGTGCGCTCGACAACCAAGGAGACCTGCGCTCTAGCCGGGGCAGACCAGACCACGGCCAACAGTGCAGCCGCCACGCAAAGCAGGGAACTCGGAATCAAGGCTCTCATGGGGCACCTCCCAGGGGACAGTCGACCGGCCCGCCCCCTTCCAGGCCGGCCAGTTGGACTCCCCCGCCACTTGTCGCAACGCTGATCAGGCTACGACGCGAACTGGCCTCCCGTCGCCACCCTCACGGGTGGCCGCTGGCCGGTGTCACTGACGTTCCCGAGATGCGTCGAACCAGACTCCTCCCACCCGGCGGGGCGGCGCGCCTCGATGACCTCACCCATAGGCTGGCTCCTACGCCACACCCGCAAGCCGGGGGATCCGTCATGAACGACACCCGCCGTGACAGCCTGACGCGTCGAGATCTGGTCAAGCTGACGGCCGGTGGCGTCGCCCTGTCGATGCTCGGCCCGTTGGCGCCCCTCTCCGCAGCCCAACCAGCCGACACCAGCGACCTCTTCTCCGTCAGGAAGATTCCCAACAACCCGTTCCGCAAGCAGCTGCTGGGCAAGCACCACCACGCGGGTGTCGACTGCCTGCTCTACCTCATGGGGGCCGGAGGGCTCAAGTTCTATCGCTCTCGAAAGAAAGACCCCCTCAGCAGCCGCAGGGGCATGATCGCGGCCAACGATGTCGTGCTGATCAAGGTCAACGCGATCTGGAAGTACCGCGGCTGCACGAACAGCGACGTCGTCCGTGGTCTCATCCAGGCGGTCCTGGAGCACCCCGACGGCTTCACCGGCGAGGTCGTGATCATCGAGAACGGCCAGGGCACCGGCAGTCTCGAGTGTGCCAACCGGAGCCAGTATCCAGACGACTCGATCCACGCCAACGCAAAGCACAGCCACCACAGTTTCACCTACGTGGTCGACAACCTGATCGCCGATCCGCGGGTCTCCTACTACCTCCTGGATCCTCTCAACGCCACGTTCATCGACCCCTCCGATCACTCCACCGACGGCTACAGGACTTTCGAGGACGTCTCCTACCCCTGCTTCACCACCGCCGGCGGCCGGAGGGTCGAGCTCCAGCAGGGCATCTGGACCGGCAGCCGATACTCACGCAAGCTCAAGTTGATCAACGTGCCGGTGCTCAAGCATCACGACGTCGGCGGCTCCGAGGTCACCGCGGCCCTGAAGCATGTCTACGGCATCCTCTCGATACCCTGGGACGACGAGGAGCGATGGGACTACCTGCACTATGCCGGCCTCGGCGAGACCTGCGGCAAGATGATGGCCTCTGTGCGAACACCGGTACTCAACATCATCGACGCCATCTGGGTCTCGCACAAGGCGCTCAGCGGCTACCCGAGCAGCGCGACGAGACGTATCAACCGGCTGGCCGCCAGCCAGGACCCGGTTGCGCTGGATTACTGGGCGCTGAAGCAGATCCTCTATCCCATCGACAAGAACCCCAGGCACCACCCCGACTTCGAGGGAATCAGAGCCTGGCTGGAGCCCGCCCGCGACCTGATCAACGCCCGCGGAGGTCTGTGGAAGCCGGGGCGGGGGCTGCGGGCCAACCTGGCGACGACGGACGAGGCCCGGATGCGGGTTTTGTCTTACAGCGCCAAGCGTTTCCTGGAGGACGTGCGCCAGGTACGACAAGCTGCCTGAACACGACCCGGCTGAGTCGTCGTGGCGTAGCGTGCCTTCTCTTCTGTACGGAGTGGACGATCAGCTCACGGTGCATGCGGCACCGATCGCTACGCTTTCGCAGACGATTAGCGTAGGTTCGAGTCGAGGAGCTTCCTCGGAGGACTGCTTCGACCAGTTATCTGCACCCAACGCGATCGGGACTGACTACTCCGCCATCCAGTCGTCGAGACCAGATTCGAGATACGAAGGTAGTGCCAAAAGCTCGAAGGAAGGGAGATCCGAATCGTCATCCCACCAAACACGGAATCGCATGGAGTCCCCTCTCCGCAGACGCTCGGCAAGTTCTTCCATGGGCGGCATAGCTGAGAGATCGAAACCCGCCGGTAGCTCGATTCCTTGACCGAAGAAGGCCAGACCGTTTGTACCTGCTTCTCGTGAGACCGTCAGCTCAGCTCCTAGGCCTTCTGACAAGCGTTTCAGCGCAAGCAAGGCCTGCTCCTTCTGCGTCACTGCCTTTCTCTGTTGGCCCATCTTCAGCTGACATGCCTCGCGCTTGCCCTCTTGGAACCAACCTATCGCAACTTCCACCCACCGGTTGAGGCTCTGGAGCTGCTCGGCCGACATCTTCCCCGCGACAAAATCGACGGTTTGGACCTCACCCCTCCTCTGCACATCGAGCTTGAGCCTGGCACCGGCTTTGATCCAGCTCAGGCTCTGGACCATGTCCAGGTCGTTCTCAAAACTGAAAGACTTACCCTCGATCCGGACAATCAGGTCCTCGCTCTTGAGCCCCGCGCGGTCTGCGGGTCCTCCAGCCTTCACGGACAAGACTCGAATCCGGCCCAGTCCGTCTGCATCCTCCTCGTACCTCGACGAGTAACCGACGTATCCTCTGTCCTCAGCGACTCGAAAAGCGGGTTCTCCTGCCGGATCGGTCGGACTCGTCAACGATTTGCCCTCATCTGCGATCGATGCCCCAGCCTGCACAAGGGCGAGGATCAAGGCCGGCAAGAACAACTCACGTTTCACTTTCATCACTGTGTTGGCCTCCTGAAGCCGCGGCAGGCTACTCGGCCGCGGTTTCTCGAGGAATAAGAACCAGCTCGTCGTGGGCTGCGAGGAGGCCGCCCGTGCAGAGGTCCTCCCTGTGCAGGTACCCTGCGCAGATCGCGTACGCCCCAGGGGCTACACTCTCGATCACGAAACCGCCCGCGGGAGCGGCGTTCGGTCGCATCGACCCGCTGCGAAGGAGTAGCGGCGCGATCTCCTCGAGCAGAACTGCCGCGCTGTCACGGTGGAGCGTATAGCCAGAGCCTGAAGGCATGGGGAGGACAAGCCGACCACCACTCTGCACAACGGGCACAACCAGCAGAGAATCCGCGAAGTCGGAGACCTGGATTCGCCGTATCTCGAGACCAAAACCACTTGCTAGCACCAGCAGGTCGACCACGTCTATGCCCTTGGAGATCTTCAGGGTGAAGTCTCCTTTCATGTCCGTCGCGGCCTGTGCTGACCAGGCGGTTTCTGCGCTCGACGCCGGCATAGCCTGGACCCGGGCACCGGGGACCCCGGTGCCGGATGCGGCCACCACCCTGCCGGTGATCTCGATCTTCGGTTCGAGGTCGAGGCGCACATGCGGCCCAGGAACATGTTCCCTCAACTCGACGCGTGACCAATCGGAGGTCTGGCCTGATCGATAGGCGCTCACCGCATATTCGCCGGCCGGCAAGCCGCGCAGTTCGAACGCACCCTCCTCATCGACAACCAGATTGGCGGCTTTCTCCCGCTTACCCTCCCCACCCTTCACCAAGATGAATGCATCGGTAGCCGGCTCGTTACCGTCCATCACGTGGCCAGTGAGCGTAGTGTCGGGAAGCGCAATCTCCACGATGGCGAAGGACCGCCCCGGTTTCCTGGCAACCTCGACAGAGGGGATAATCTGCGCGCCTCCGTTCACGGAGATCTCAACCGGCCATTCTCCCTCTCGCGGAAGAGAGCCCTCGAACCGGCCATTGGCATCCGAGGACAGCCGCACATACGGTCGGCCCTGGGTCGTGCCAAAGACAACCTCAGTACGCAGCGGCTCCTCACCGCTTGTTATGTACCCCTTTATCGCTACCGTGTCTAGCGTCAAGAACAATGGCTGCATCTCTGCTCCGAGCTCGACATCCTGTGCGAGGCGCGGAGAACCCAGGGAATCTCGGATCTCGATTCGATACGACCCCGGCGAGAGCGGCTTTCCTTGCCAGTAGCCTTCAAGCGTGGCTGCCGACCTGTCTTCGAGGTGGTAGATGCTGGTAAGCGCCTCCGGCCGCATGAGCGTGACCACCCAAGGCTCGCCAGCAGCATCCACCGGCGGATCGAGATAGAGGTCGATTCTCGCAGGCAGGCTCAAAACGATCGGATCTGGAACGATTAGTTCTTGATCCCTCTCGACCGTCAGGGACTGGATCTCGATCGAGGAGAATCCGGCTTTGGACGCTTCTAGCGAGTAGCCACCAGGGGCAATCGCCTTGAACTGGAAGAACCCACGTTCATCCGCCCTCGTGTGCAGAGCGCGTCTCGCAAGTCTCTGACGTTCGCCAGGATCCGGATTCCATCCGAGAAGCTGCGGCTTGAGTGTGACCTCTACCGACGAGTCGTCGGGCGCTGCCACTGCTGTTTCGACCCACCCTGCGAGTGAGGAGCCAGGCTGGAGATCAATGTTCTCCAACTCCAGTTCTTGCCCAGGCTCTACCTCTCGCCCCCAGAAGTACACGGGAACAAAATTGTCGAACTCAACTCGCAGATCGAGCCGTCCACCCGGCACCTCGCAGGCCCAGCGTGCCCCCGCAGTGGAGCAAGCGAAAACTGCGTGCGGGATCGTAGGTCCGAGCCTCCCTCCGTCTTGGTGCGCCGTCGCAGATTGCACCTCCGCAGTCACTCTGCGAGGGGAATAGGTTTCCTCAGAGGACCTGACGAGCCCCGAGATCCTTCCCAAGGAAAACAGGTAGAAACTCACTCCGCCGCGACCGGAGCCCGATTGAAGCTCATGGGGAGCAGCCCAGTACCCTGGAGCGATCGCTTCCAGACCCCAAGGCACTGTCGAATCCAGAGCGAGTTCGCCCTGCCACGGCGCGGTTACCTTCCACTCCCGCACAACGGCAGTCTCCCTGCCGCCCCGCGGGGACCGTACCGTGGCGCGGATCAGAGTCTCAAATCCACCTTCCTCGCCGCCATGCACCACAACGGACACTCGAAGCGGCTTGAGATCCACACCACCGTTCGAGAACTCAGGTACTGCAAAGACCAAGGCAGCGGCCGCTGCTATGCAAGCGATCCTGCAACTCTCTCGGCTCACGATTCTGGCGGTGGCAGCAGGCAGGGCTCTGTAACGTGACAGAGACGAAAACACTTCACGTATATTTGATTGAGTCTCATTACGGTAAAACACCGGGTCGAGGTCCAGCAGTTTGCCCAGCCCCAATCATCGGGGTGGACGTTGATACACTGCTCAGTGCTACAGACCTGGCAGAAGAATGGACTGCCGCCTTCCGCAGGTGCAGGAGTCAGCACGCCTGTCATGCCCAATGCTAGCACCGCAAGCAGCGGTGTCAGTTCCCCGGGGATTCGTCTCACTGCGATTCTCCTCCAAGTTGCAGGTTCACGATTCTGCTCTTCTGAGCACAGCTTCTGGCTCGACCACTTTTCGCCACCTCGTCCATCCGCTCTGAGTGCCCTGAACTTACGTAGCACCTAGCAGGACTCCCAGCTGCTCGTCTTCTGCGAACTCCATCTTCGTATACACAGTCCCCCAGACGCGCAGAGTGTTACGCTCCCGTTCATAGCCAGGCAGCGGCGACTGGACGAGGAGACGCGCCCCCAACTCCTGGAGATCTCTACAGATCCGGTAGACCTCAGCCCCAAGTGAGGTGCGCTGCGTACCAACCGATGGGAATGATGGTGGAGATGTTCCAGCTGCTGGCGGCAGATGTCCGAGACGAGTCGGAGGCCCCCAAGGGCCCCGACGTCTACTACCGGTGTCGCCTGTGCTCGAGCGCAATCCCATCGCAGCCAGACGACAACATCGGGTGCGACTGCGGGAACATCTTCATCGACATCGACTACTTCAGGTTGGTGGTGCGCGATTTTGGAGCATTCGAGGTCGTCCGACGGAGCTAGAAGATCATGAGCGAAGAAATCGAACGCCTGTCTCGTCTGTTCGCAAGGCTGGGCGCGCCGGATCCCGAGGGATGGGCGTCGTCGGAGGTCAACGAGGGCATTCCACAGCTGGCGAGATTCCTGTTTCTTCGCCAAGCGTGGCGTGCTGTCGTTTCAGAGGACGATCATTCGTGGATCGAGGCCTGCATTCGGGAGTATGAGAAGTACCCGAACTCGCCCTTCGCGGGTGTCGGTCGCGCGCTCGAGGCGCTGCGGGCCAAGGGGGCCACGGCCGCGGAGCTCACCGACCTCGTGCGAGGAATGCAGGCTGAGACGCTATCCGGCCTCTGCTACCTTCTGGACGACCGGGGCGAGCTGGAGGAGGAGGTTTCAGACACTGCCTGGGGCCTCTTCCTGCT
>CALZJC010000083.1 GCA_945787525.1 Thermoanaerobaculia bacterium
TCTGGCAAAGCGTCTGCGCAGCCTGCGCAATCATGGCTTCGCGGAGAAGTACTACAACCGCGAGGTAGGCGGCAACTTCCGTCTCGATGCGCTGCAGGCCGCCGTCCTGCGGGTCAAGCTCCGCCATCTCGAGACCTGGCACGAGGCCCGGCGCCACAACGCCGCGCGCTATCGCGAGCTGCTCGCGGCGGCCGGGCTCGCGGCGCCCGACGGCCCGGTTGCCGCGCCCCACGAGGCGGGCCACGGCCGGCATATCTACCACCAGTTCGTCATCCGCTGCGAACATCGCGACGAGCTCCAGGCCTTTCTCGGCGAGCGCGGCATCGGCAGCGCGGTCTACTACCCGGTGGCGCTGCATCTGCAGGAGTGCTTCCGCGACCTGGGTTCGGTCGAGGGCGACTTCCCGTTCGCCGAGCAGGCGGCCCGGCAGGTGCTGGCGCTGCCGATCTATCCGGAGTTGGGCGACAAGGACGCGGCCGAGGTGATCGACGCGGTGCGGGCGTTCTGCTCGAGTTGAGGAGCTGCAGGGGAGACCGCGGCGGCGCCGGTCGTCGCAAGCGGTCTCGCCTGCGTGCCGCGAGTTGAAAGTCACCCTCCTTCTCAAGCGCCGGGGCGGCTTTCAGTACGACCTCGACTGGCGTGATGCCTTCGCGACGCGGGACGATCTGGAGCTGGCGATCGTCGACGGCCCTTCGGCATGGTCCGCTCTCGCCAAGCCGGTGCGCGACACCGACCGCGTCGTCCTGTTGCACTCCGTCGACCCCGCCTACCCCAGCGGCCGCAACCGGCTGTTGGCCAGGATGCTGCGCCGGCGGCGCGGTCGGCTGGTCTACTTTCCGCGTAACGAGTACAAGAGCTTCCGCCACAAGAGGCGCTTCATCCGCGAGGCGCGCGTCGACCTGGTCGTCTCACAGCTGCCGCCGCCCAGCTCCGGCTACCTCTACGGCGATCTGAGCCGGGTCGTCACTTTGCCGCACGCGGCGAACCCCGCTGTCTACCGCCCCGCGTCCGCGTGGCAGGACCGGACTATCGTCATCGGCAGCAGAACCGCCGTCTATCCGGCCATCCTCCTCGACGACGAGCGCAACCGGCTGGCAAGGCTGGTGCAGCGCATCCGCGCCCTGCGCCCCGGCTGGAAGATCGACTACAGCGATCGCCACGAGGATCGCTTCGATCGTCGCGGATGGGCACGCTTTCTCAACCGATGCCGCTTCACGCTGGCCAGCGAGGCCGGTGCGCCGTACCTGGATCGATCCGACGCGATCCAGCTGGCCGTGGAGCGGCGCTTGCGCCGGAACCCCGGGATCTCGATCGCGGAGCTCCGGCAGGCGCAGGCTGGACGACTCGAGGGGCTGCCTTCGGGCAAGCACATCACCTCGCGCCATTTCGAGGCAATGGGCTGCGGCACCTGCCAGATTCTCGTCCGGGGGGCCTACAACGGTATTCTCGAGCCCGACGTCCACTACCTGCCGGTGGCGCCGGACGGCTCGGATCTCGAGACCGCCCTGCGCAAGATGGACGACCCGGGCTACGTGTCGGGCCTGGTCGAGCGGAGCTATGATCTGGTTCGTAGCGGCCATACCCACCGGCACCGTCTCGACCAGCTGATCGCGGTGCTGCGGGATCTCTAGCCTGACCCCATCACCAGCCGCCGCGTCCGACTACATGCTGCCAGAACCCCGAGACTCCTACCGCGACCGGATCTTCGACTCCTATGTCGAGAGCTCCTACGGCCCGCTGAACGACCTCTCCGCTGGAGGGATGCAGAAAGCCGCCGACGGCTACAGGGAGCTGTTCGGCGGCTTTCTGCCGCCCTCGAAAGAAGCCCGTATTCTCGAGATCGGCTGCGGCATGGGAGGTTTCCTGCTCTGCTGCCGGCAGCTCGGCTACACCAGCGTCACCGGGATCGACGTCTCGCCCCCGCAGGTCGAGTTGTGCCGCCGGCAGGGCTTTGCCGAGGTGGAATGCGCCGATGCGCTCGGCTATCTGGAGGGGACCGGCGACACCTTCGACCTGGTGGCCATGAGCGACGTCCTCGAGCACCTGCCGAAACCGGACGTGATCCCCACTCTCGAGGCGATCTTTCGCCGACTTCGCCCGGGTGGGCGGGTGCTGCTCAAGGTGCCAAACCTGAGCAATCCGCTGAATCTCCGCTCACGCTACGTGGACTTCACCCACGAAACGGGCTTCACCCTGGAGAGCGCACAGCAGGTTCTGCGCGTGGCCGGGTTCTCGGTCGTCGAGATCGGCGGCGCCTTCCGCCCGCATCGCCGGTTGCTGGCGCGCTGGCTTTTCGACCATCTGCTCTGGCACCTCTTTCTGCTTTTCTACCGACACACGATGCAGCTGACGCGCGAGGTCGTGCGCGGCAAATACCTGATCGCCGTCGGCGAGCGCCCGATGCAGACCGGCGGCTCGGGCTGAAACGGCAGGCAACGTCCAGGAAAGCGATGAGCGAGCCCTCCAGCCTGATGCAGGCTATCCGCAGTGCGCCCGTGGTGGTGACCGGCGGCGCCGGCGCCATCGGCTCGCGCCTGGTCCGCCGGCTGCTGGAGCTCGAGCCCAGCTCGCTGAGCGTCATCGACGATCTCAGCTCCGGCCATCGCTGGCTGGTACCGGACGACGAGCGGCTCGATTTCCAGCGCCTGGACGTCTGCGAGCTGTCGGCCGAGCTGCTGCCGGTGGAACGGCCGTGGGTCTTTCACCTCGCGGCGTTCTTCGCCAACCAGAACAGTGTCGACCACCCTATCGAGGACCTGCGCCGCAACGGCCAGGGCACGCTCGGCACCCTGCTCTGGGCGAGCGCCCAGACCGGTCGGCGGCTGGTCTACGCCTCCGCCGGGTGCTCGATCGCCGGCCACGGAGTCGACGCCCCGATTCGCGAAGAGATGCCGGTGAGCCTGGATCTCGACACCCCCTACCAGATAACCAAGGCTCTGGGCGAGTTCTACTGCAACTACTTCGCCGACCAGCTGAGTACCGTGCGCTGCCGGTTCTTCAACTCCTACGGCCCGGGCGAAGTGCCGGGCCGGTACCGCAACGTCATCCCGAACTTCGTCTGGGCCGCGCTGCACGATCGCCCGCTGACGATCACCGGCACCGGCGACGAGACTCGCGATTTCATCTTCGTCGACGACCTGGTGGACGGCCTGCTGCGCGCGGCGGTGACGCCCGCGGCGCACGGCGGCGCCTTCAACCTGGGGACCGGGGTGCAGACGCGAATCGGCGACCTCGCCGAGCTGATTCGCGACGCCTGTGGGTCGCGCAGTACAATCCGCTTCGCCCCGCGGCGCCCGTGGGACAAGAGCACTCACCGGCAGGCCGACATCTCCCGGGCCAGAGCCGAGCTCGGCTTTGCGCCGAAAGTCCCTCTCGCCGAGGGTATCGAGAGGACGGTCGAGTGGTTTCGGGCCCATCGCCAGCCTATCGAGCGCAGCATCAGCGAGACCCCTCGATGAAGATCCTAATCACGGGCGGCGCCGGTTTTGTCGGCTCCCATCTCGTCGACGCCTGCCTCGAGAGGGGCCTCGAGGCCTACTGCGTCGACAGCCTGGACGCCCAGATCTACGAACGTCCGCCCGACTATCTGAATCCCGAGGCTCGCTACAGCTTTGCGGACCTGCGCCACTGGCAGCCGGCGCCTTGGCTGGAGGAGATCGAGGCGGTGGCTCACCTGGCGGCACTCGGCGGCGTCGCGCGCGCCGGCCGTGAGCCGGCCAACGTGATCAGCGCCAACGCCGGCGGGACGGCGCGCCTGCTCGAACTGCTGACCCGGCACTGTCCCCGTCTGCGCCGTTTCGTCCTGGTCAGCAGCTTCAGCGTCTACGGCAGCGGCTACAGCTATGTGGCGCCGTCCACCGGCGAGGAGCTGGGCGCCGATCGACGGACCGAGGATCTCGAAGCGGGCCGCTTCGAGGTCTACTCCCCGGAGACCGGAGAGATCGCCAGGATCGTGCCGATCCGCGAGGACGCACCGCCCCAGCCGCTGGAGATCTATGGCGCATCCAAGTACATGCAGGAGCTTTGCCTGCGCGGATTCGCGCTTTGCCCCGCCACGATCCTGCGGCTTTCATCAGTCTACGGCTCCCGCATGCGCTGGCACGACAGCGAGGCGACGATCCTCGGCCGCATCGCCGGTTGGCTCTCCGAGCAAAGATCTCCCGAGCTCCTCGAAGACGGCCGCCAGATTCGAGACTGGGTGTGGGCCGGCGACGTTGTAGAAGCGACCGTCAAGCTGTTGACCGGAGCCCAGGAAGCGCCGCCTGTCATCAACGTCTGCTCGGGCGTTCCCACCCATCTCGACGATGCCTGCCGCCAGATGGCGGCAGCTCTCGGAGTCGACATATCACCCGCCCTGGTAGGGGGCTATCGGCCTGGCGACATGCGGCACTGCCTGGGCGACGCGACCCGACTGACCTCTCTGCTGGGCCGCCCACCGCTCTCCTTTCGACAGGGCGCTGACAAGATGTTCGGAGCCTAGCAGCCGGCGCTCGTCAGGTCGGCGATGATCTAACCATGTGCGGGATTCTCACGGTCAGCGGCCTGCAGGGCCCCTACCACCATCGCCTCCTGCAGAGCCTGCGCCGGCGCGGGCCGGACGGCATCGGATTCTGGAGCGACCGGCGCGTTCACATGGGCCACACCCGCCTGGAGGTGATCGGCCTCGACCAGCGGGCCCTGGAGCCGATGGAGAACGAGCGCCACGTGCTCAGCTACAACGGCGAGATCTACAACTTCCAGGAGATCCGCCGGCGGCTGCGCTCCCACGACGTCGATCTGTCGGGCGCCAACGACGCCGAGGTCCTGCTGCACGCATGGACCCGTTGGGGGGCCGACATCCTGCCGGACCTCGCCGGCTTCTGGGCCTTCGTCGTGTACGACAAGCGGACCGGCCACCTGACACTGGTCCGCGACCAGTTCGGCGTCAAACCGCTGTACTACTGGCAGGATGGCGAGGGCCTCTGCATAGCCTCGATGATCAAGACCATTCGCGAGGTCCTGGGCGGTCCGCTCGAGCTCGACTACGAGGCGCTCTCGGAGTACGTCCGCTACCAGTTCACCTTCGGCGACAAGACCTTCCTGCGCGGCATCAAGAAGGTCCTGCCGGGGCACCTGGTGGAGATCGACCCGGCCCGCGGCACCGCCGTCAGCCGCTGCTGGGAGGAGATCCTGGCCCCACCCGACACCTACCGCGTGCGGATCACCAATCGCTGGGTAGAGACCACCCGGCGGCTGCTCCGGCGTTGCGTCCAGGAATCGACGATCAGCGACACCCCGGTGACCACCTTCTGCAGCGGCGGCCTGGACTCGAGTCTCATCACCCGCCTGGCGGCGCCCGAGCTGACCTATCACTGCAACTTCTCCGATCCGGAGTGCAACGAGACCCGCCACGCGAAGCGCGTCGTGGAGGAGATGGACACCCGGCTGTTCGTCGTCAACGCTTTGGAGAGCTTCGATCTGGTCGAGCGGCTCACCGATATCGTCGAGGACTTCGACGAGCTGAGCATCGGGTCGGTGATCCTGCCGCTCGACGACCTGCTGAACCAGGTCAAGCGCCGCTTCAAGGTGATCCTCACCGGCACCGGCGGTGACGAGCTCTTCGCCGGCTACGTCCGCTACCCCCTCGCCCTGGGCCGCTGCGACCAGGACTCCTATCTACCGCTGTTTCGACTCCTGGCGCAGTTGACCGAGCCTTCCGAGCGCTTCGAACTGGCCCACACCAAGGGCGATCCGTCCTTCTACCGTTTCTACGAGCCCCGAGTGCGAGACAACTTCCTCGACGCTTTCGACGCCTGCCGCTGCGGCGAGAGCGATCTCCACGCCATGCTGCGCTTCGACCGGCGCTACTTCCTGGGTGGCCTGCTGAATATCGAGGACAAGATGTGCGGCCGGCACTCCCTCGAGAGCCGGCCCAGCCTGCTGCACCAGCAGCTGGCCCGCCACCTTCTGGCCGTCGATCCACGAATCCTGCTGCGCAACGGTGAGCTGAAGTCGCTGATGCGGCGCATCGCCGAGCCCTTCCTGCCGCGGTCGATTCTGCGTCGCACCGACAAGATGGGCTTCACGACCCCTGTCGGTTCGTTCGTCAACCGCTCCGCCCACCTGGTGCGCGAGCAGATCACCGGCTCTCGCTTCGCCCATCTCTACGACATCGAGGGCAAGCACCTGACCGCCGACGGCAAGTTCTCGCGCGAGGTCTTCGGGCTGCTGATGCTCGACCTGTGGCTGAATCGTTATGCCACCTGAGCCGCGGGCCGAGATCTCGCTCTGCTTCGTGGTCGGCGCGCGCCCCAACTTCGTCAAGGCCGCACCGGTGATCCGGGCGTGCAGCGAGAGCGGCGCCTTCCGGTGCTCGTTGATCCACACCGGACAGCACTACGACAGGTCCCTCTCGGACGCCTTCTTCAACGACCTGGAGCTGCCCGAGCCGGATCTGCATCTGGAGGCCGGCTCGGGGTCCCACGCAGCCCAGACCGGACAGATCATGCAGCGGCTGGAACCGTTGCTGGAGACCGACCGGACAGACTGCCTGGTTGTCTTTGGCGACGTCAACTCGACTCTCGCGGCCGCCCTCACGGCGGCCAAGCTGGGCGTCCCGATCGCTCACGTGGAGGCCGGCCTGCGCTCCTTCGACTCGACGATGCCGGAGGAGATCAACCGCCGGGTGACGGACTGCCTGAGCGCTCTGCTGTTCACCACCGAGGAGAGCGCCAACCAGAACCTCGAGCGCGAGGGGGTGGCACCCGCCAGGGTGCACTACGTCGGCAACACCATGGTGGACAGCCTGCTGCGGCACCTGGAGCCGGCCCGGGCACGGCGGCCGCAGCTGGCCGACCGCATCCCGATCACCCGCCAGACCTACGGCGTGCTCACCCTGCACCGGCCCGCGAACGTGGACGATCAGGCGACGCTGACCGGCCTCTGGCGGGCGTTGGAGGCTTTATCCGCCCGGCTGCCGATCGTCTTCCCGGTCCACCCGCGAACCCGCCGGCAGCTGGTGGACAGCGGTCTGGCGGCCGCCACATCCGACGACCGACTCGTCTGCTGCGATCCGCTGCCCTATCTGGAGTTTCTCGCCCTGATGGACGGCGCCCGGCTGGTGCTGACCGACTCGGGCGGGATCCAGGAAGAGACGACAGTACTGGGCGTGCCCTGTCTGACCCTGCGCTCGAACACCGAACGGCCGGTTACCGTGAGCCGCGGCACCAACCGGCTCGTGGGGAGCGACCCCGCCGTGATGCTGCCGGCGGCCATCACGGCCGTGGAGCGCCCCTTACCGGAGAAACCGCCGCCGCCGCCTCTCTGGGACGGCCGCGCCGCGACGCGCATCGCCTCGGTGCTAGTCGACCGCCTGCGGCGCTGAGCCGGGCTCCATGCGCATTCTCTACCTTTCCGGATCGTACATCCCTTCCCGCCGGGCCAGCAGCATGCACGTCATGAGGATGTGCGCCGCGCTCGCCCGTCAGGGGCATCGGGTGACGCTCGTCTCCAAGCTCTGCGCGCCGCGGCAGGAGAGCCGCGTCGATGACGACTTCGCGTTCTACGGCGTCGAGCCGAACTTCCGGATGGTCAAGCTGCCGCGGCCGCACGCGCGCGGCGGCGAGCTGCGCTACCAGTGGGGCATCTCCCGCCTGCTGGCCGCCGATACCGACAGCGAACTGCTCTACTGCCGCGACCCGCTCGCCGCCTGGCAGGTTGCCCGACGCGGCCTGCCACTGGTCTTCGAGTCCCACGACTTGCCGGCGGGCCCAGCGGCCCGGATGCTGCACCGGCAGATGCTGGGAGCCCCCTCTTTCAGGCGGCTGGTGGTCATCTCAGCGGCGCTGCGAGAGCGCTACGAAGAGCTCGACCTGCTCCCGCCACGGGCCGAGACGATCGTCGCGCACGACGCCGCGGAGCCCCTTACCTACTGTCAGGCACCGACCGAGCTCAACGGGCGGCCGCCGCGGCTCGGCTACGTGGGACACCTCTACAAGGGTCGCGGAATCGAGATCCTGGCGGGGCTCGCGGCGCTGATGCCGCGCTGTGAGGTCCACGTCGTAGGCGGCAGCAGCTCCGACCTCGCCAGATGGCGCCGTGCCGAAACGCCGGCCAACCTGATCTTCCACGGCTTCGTGGCCCCCGGCAGGCTCGCCGAGCTCTACGGCGGCTTCGATATCCTGCTGATGCCCTATCAGCGCCGCCTCGCCGTGGCCAGCGGCCGGGCGGAGACCAGTGACTGGATGTCGCCGATGAAGCTGTTCGAGTACATGGCAACCGGTCGACCGATCGTCTCTTCCGACCTGCCGGTCCTGCGCGAGATCCTCGCCCACGAGCGCAACGCGCTGCTGGTGCCGCCGGCGGATCCTGTGGCCTGGGCCGCTGCCCTGGACCGCCTGCTCGAGGATCGGTCCCTGCGCCGGCGACTGGGCCAAGCGGCACGCCGGGATCTCGAGACCTCGCACACCTGGGACCGCCGCGCCCGGGCCGTCCTGGCCAACCTCGAAGGACCTTCCTAGCGTGGCGGCCGAGCAGCGCGACCTCAGCCTACCGGCGCCCCAGAGAGCGCGTCTGTTGATCGTGCGGCCTTCGCTGGCCGACGGAGGAGCGGATAGGGTCACCATCACATTGCTCGAGAATCTGCCGCGGGAGCGGTTTCTGCTGGCGCTGGCGCTCAATCGCAGAACAGGGCCATACGCCCAAGATGTCCCCGACGACGTCGAGGTACACGTGCTGGGCGCCGCCAGTCTGTGGACCGCCTGGCTGCCCCTCAGCCGCCTGCTGCGAACCGTCCGGCCCGACATTCTGCTGTCGACCTGCAGCGGCATGAACCTGCCCGCCTGCCTCGCCAGCCTGCTGACCCCGGGCCGCCGCAAGCTGGTCTTGTCGGAGCGCAACGTCCTCGTGCGTGACCAACCGTGGCCCAAGAAACTGTCGCTACTGATCGCCAAGGGCCTGCTCTATCGGCGCGCCGACGTCATCACCGCCGTCTCACAGGGCGTCAAGAACGACCTCTCCGCGCGGCTGAGACTCGATCCTCGGAGGATCCGGGTGGTCTACAACCCGGTGATCACGCCGGAGGTCGAGGAGCTGGCGGAAGCCGGGGCCAGCCATCCATGGATCGGTGACGAAGTTCCACTGCTGCTGGCCGCCGGACGCCTGGTGCCCGCCAAGGGTTTCGACTTGCTGTTGCGCGCCGTGGCCCGGGTGCGACGCCGGCAGCCGGTCCGTCTGGTGATCCTGGGAGAGGGCCGCGAGCGCCCTCGGCTCGAGGCACTGGCGAGCGAGCTGGGAATCGCCGACGCTGTCGATCTACCGGGCTTCCAAAAGAACCCTTTTCCCTACATGCGCGCCTGCACGCTCTTCGTGCTCTCGTCTCGATGGGAGGGCCTGCCCGGCGTGCTGATCCAGGCGATGGCCTGCGGCGCGCCGGTGGTGGCGGCGGACTGTGCCGCTGGGCCGTCCGAGATCATCAACCCGGATCGAGATGGCGAGCTGGTGCCGGTTGCGGACGTCGATGCGCTGGCCGCCGCCATCGCGCGGCTCCTGGCCGATCCCTCGAAACGGCGCAGCATGGGCGAAGCTGCTCGCCGGACGGCACGCCGCTTCGCCCGCGATCCGGTGCTCGAGGCCTATGTACAGGCCCTGCTCTGAGCGACCCCGTCTTACCTCCAGATGACCAAACCTCTCCATTTCGATTTCGTGATCTCCAATCCCCGCCATCATCTGGAGATGGCGCTTTCGGTGATCGCCTGCTTGCACGAGTCGCGGGCCACCTGTCGGATTCTCTCCCTGTGCGAGCTGCGGGGCTTCGCGACGCCCGCCGAGCGGATCGCTCCACCGGCCGAGCTATTCCGTATCGTGCCCTGGAACATGCGCCGGTCGCCGGCCTCCGGCGACAGCAACGCGACCAGACGCTGGATCCGAGCTCTGGCATGGCACTGTCTGATGGCGCCACGCGTCCGCCTGGCGCTGCGCCGGCGCCCCGACCTGGCGGTTCTGCCCAACGACGACGCCTATCCGTATGACCGCATCGCCGGCACCCTGCGCCAGCGGCGGATCCCCTTCCTGATGGTGCAGGAGGGGATCCGATTCCCTCTGCCGGGCGGCGTGGGCCAGGGCTACGGTTGCGCCGGCGCCAGCGCCATCGCCGCCTGGGGACAGTCCAGCGCCGCCTACTTTCGCGGCAAGGGAGTCGCCCCCGAGCGGATTCGGGTGACCGGCAACCCGCGCGCCGGCGGCGCTCGCGGCAGGCCCGATGCGGAGACCTCCGAGAGGGCGCGCTCGCGCTGGGATCTGGGCCCGAAGACGCTACTCCTCTGCACCAACCCGATCGAAGATCAGGGCTTCTGTACCCGGGCAGAGAAGCTGACGCTGATCCGACGCTTCGCCCGCGGCATCGCGCCCTTGTTCGACGATCCGGCCTTCTGCCTGGCGGTCAAACTACACGGCAGGGAGGCCCCGTCCGACTACGAGCCGCTGTTCCGAGAGCTGCCGGCCGACCGGTTCAGGGTGCTGACCGACGCGCCACTGAGTGAGCTGTTCGCCGCCAGCGAGGCGGCGGTGGTGCTGGCGTCGACGGTCGGACTGGAGGCCCTGGCGGGAGGTCTGAGCCTGGGGGTTCTGGAGATTCCGGGCTTCGGCTTTCAGTATGATTACGTCCAGTCTGGCGCCGCCGTAGGTCTGTCGTGGCAAGAGCCGATGGCGGCTCAGGTCGCCGCCCTGTTCCGGCCGTCTGCCAGCCGTGAGATGCAGACCCGAACCTATCTGAGGCGGCAGCTCGACAGCT
>CALZJC010000084.1 GCA_945787525.1 Thermoanaerobaculia bacterium
AATGTCGCGGTAGGATAGCGGTGGGATGCCCGAGACCCGCATCAAGCTGGCCGAGAAGCTGCGCATTCTGCAGCTCGAGACGCTGTACGACCTGGCCGTCAGCCTGCACGCCGACCGGCCCGAGCAGGAGCTGGTGGACGAGCTTCTGCAACGGGTCTGCGCGGCGCTCGATCCGGCGGCTGCGGTGGCGGTGACGCGTGACCCTCTGGGCGAGGCGCGAGCCACCGCCAGCGTCGGCTGGTCGGGTGACCCACCGGCGGGGGAGGAGCTGCTGGCTGGCGCGGTTTGGGGCGAGCTGGTGGCCAGCGGCCAGCCGCTCGTGTGGCGCGACGGCGAGCTGGCGGGCAGAGACTACGGCGAGTTGCTGGCGGTGCCGCTGGCCGGTCGTGAGGTCTATCTGGGCTACGTGGCGGTGTGCGACAAGGAGGTGCGGGGCGGTGAGGGCGGCGGCTTCAGCGGCGACGACCGGCGCTTCCTCGGCTCGGTGGCGGCGCTGGCCGGCGTCGCCCTCGAGGGCGTGCGGCAGATGGAGAACCTCGAGGTGCAGCGTGAAAAGCTGGAAGAGGAGAACCGGGCGCTCAAGGACCGCCTCGTGGACGGTCTCGACGGCCCGAGGATCGTCGCCCACACGCGGGTGATGCGGCAGGTGATCGAGCGCGTGCAGCGGGTGGCACCGCGCAAGGTGAGCGTCGTCGTGCGTGGCGAGAGCGGCACCGGCAAGGAGCTCATCGCGCGGCTCCTGCACGTGCTGTCCGGCCGCCCCGGAGCCCTGGTGGCGGTCAACTGCGGCGCTCTGCCAGAGAGCCTCCTCGAGAGCGAGCTGTTCGGCATCGAGGCGGGCGTCGCCACCGGCGTGGGCGCTCGCCGCGGCACGTTCCAGCTCGCCGATGGCGGCACGCTGTTCCTGGACGAGATCGGCGACATGCCACATCCGCTGCAGGTGCGGCTGCTGCGCGCCCTGCAGGAGGGCGAGATCGTGCGCGTCGGCGGCGCCCGGCCGATTCCGGTCGACGTGCGGCTGGTGGCCGCCACCCATCAGGAGCTCGAGCGCCTGGTCGCCGAGAAGCGCTTCCGCGAGGATCTCTACTATCGGCTCAAGGGCGTCGAGCTGCAGCTGCCGCCGCTGCGCGAGCGGCGCGAGGACATCCCCCACCTGCTGCGCCAGTTCAGCTCCGATTTCTGCCGGCGCGAAGGGCTGCAGCAGCCGGTCTTCGATAGCGCCGCGCTGGCCCTGCTGATGTCGCACGACTATCCGGGCAACGTGCGGGAGCTACAGAACCTGGCCGAGGCGGCAATCTCGCTCGCCGAGGGGCGGGTGGACGCCGGTCTCGTTCGGTCGCTGATGGGTGGTGCGGCACCGTCGGCCGGGGGCCCCGAGCCCCTGGACCTGGCGGCGGTCGAGCGGCGGCACATCACCCGGGTCCTCCGCATGGCGGACGGCAACAAGAGCCAGGCGGCGCAGCTGCTGGGCATCGACCGGCGCACCCTTCAGCGGCGGGGTTTCTAGAAGCGGAAGAAGGGGACCCAACATCCCCTATGCGGCATTGTGCCGCGTATGCGACAAAGTGCCGCTTTTGGTGCCAAGAGAAAGCCTGGAGGCACTCCCGGGACGTTGGAGGTCGCCTGAGGGTCGGCTGGCTGCGGCGTTATGCCGCGCATCCGGTGGCGGATCCCCGGACCGCCTGGATTCGCCTAACTCCCTCGATCCATGGGGTTTGCGGGCCTGCGAGCGGCCGGTTCGCCAGTTGGCAGCGGAGTTGCTCCTGCATAGGAGCGTCCCCGGAGGTATGGATGCTCGAAGCGATTCGGAAAGCGGCAGTACTGCCCCGCGTCTCGCCGCAGTTGGTGATCGTGGCAGTCACCTTCACGTCCTTTGGCTGGCTGCTCGTCAACGACCTCATTCGGCCTCTGGCGGTGCTTTTGCTGCAGCTGTACCTGGCCTTCTGACGGCCGGGTGAGACATGCGCCGGACGAGGTCGGCCAGCCCGCTGGCCCCGCGCTGGTGGATCGAGGCAAATCTATTGGATAGTCGCGTTACAAAGCCCTGGCGGCGCGACGGCCGGCTGTCTCTGCCGGGAGTCCACCGGCTGCTAAGCTCCGGAGCTTGGCGATGATGGACTTGGCGGTTCTCAGGGAGGTGACGTTGACGCTCCCGATGCTCCCCGACATGGAGATCGCGGCCAGCAAGACGGCCACGGCGATGGCGGAGTACATGAGCATGAGTCCGGATAGAATCGACGAGGTCCGCATGGCTGTGGTCGAGGCCTGCATCAACGCGATCGAGCACAGCGCAGCGCCGGACCGCAAGGTCCACATCACGTTCTCGATTCTGGGCGATCCGGTTCCCGAGAAGTTGCAGATCGAGATCTCCGACTTCGGGGTCGGGTTCGAGCCGGACCAGGTCGAGGAGCCCAGAATCGAGGAGAAGCTGAAGGCAAATCGCAAGCGCGGCTGGGGTCTCAAGATCATCGAGGGTCTCATGGACGAGGTGGAGGTCGAAACGGGTAGCCACGGGACGACCGTGAGAATGACCAAGACCCGGCAGCCGGAGAAAGCGTCATGATGACGGAAGCGTTGAAGGTCAGACTGGATCTACGCGATGGGCTGGCGGTGATCTACACCGAGGGCTACATCAACAACCAGGGCGGCGAAGAGATCGCCCGGGTCGCTGACGAGGCGATGGGGCACGGCCACAAGGTCGTGTTGCTGAACCTGGTGGGCACCAAGATCGTCAACTCGATCGGCATCTCCATCCTGATCGAGATCATCGAGAAGATGCTAGAGATCGAGGGCAAGCTGGCTTTCTGCAATCTGACACCGACCATCGAGAAGACCTTCAACATCATGGGACTGACCCAGTACGCCGACATCTACGCCGACGAGGAGACGGCCGTCGGCGGGCTCGGCGGCGAGTGAGCCTGATGACCAGGACGCCGGCCGCGATGGATACTTCGAGCTGGCAGACGCTGCTTGGACTCCCGGTTCGTCGATCCGGCGACGAAGCGATCGTCGCCGCTCTGCTCGAGCGGCTGCGCTCCGCCGGCGGCTGGCGGCAGGCGGGTCTCTACGTGGAGGGCGGCGAGGGGCAGTGCCGCCGGCTGGTGGCGGGCGAGGGCGAGCTACCCGCCACTGCCGAAGAGGCCGGTGCAGAGCTCCAGTGCCTCGACCTGCCCGGCGCGCGCCTGCTCTACCGGCCGGCGGACGACGGCCGGCCGCCGGAGGAGAACGCCCTGGTCGCGCTGGTCGCCGCCATCGACGCCTGCCGGCTGCGACAGGAGCTCGAGCGGGAGCGGTTCGCGGTCAACTACCGTGGCGTGGGCGTCGAGGCGCTCTACGACGTCGGCCTGGCGATCGCCTCGACTCTCGATTTCGACCAGCTCTGCGACGAGATCCTGTTGCGCGCCGTGTCGCTGCTCGACGCACGCAAGGGGGCACTCTTCCTGCTAGAGGGCGACTGCTATCGCCTGGTCCAGACCCTCGGTGGTACGGCCCGCCAGGCCGTGGCTCGGGACGAGGCCGCCATCGAGGCGCTGCTCGCCGGCCATCAGGAGGCCGGCGACGGGTTGCTGCCGGGCTCGCGCTACCTGCTGGCCGTGCCGATCGAGAGCGGCGGCGACGCCCGCGGGCTGCTGGTGGTCGCCGACAAGGAGAGCCGTCGCGGGGTCGGCCCGTTCCCGGAGAGCGACGGCCGGACGCTGGGGCAGTTCGCCAACCAGGCCGCGATCGCCCTGGAGAACGCGCGGCTGCACCGCGAGGCGCTGGAGAAGGAGAGACTCGAGCGGGAGATCCAGATCGCCGCCGACATCCAGCAGCGGTTGCTGCCGAAGCGCTATCCCGAGGTGGAGGGCTTCGAGCTCGCCGGCTGGAGCCGTCCGGCGCGCCACGTCGGTGGCGACTACTACAACCTGCTGGCCCGCCCCGGCGGCCGGCTGGCGGTGGTGGTGGCGGATGTCAGCGGCAAGGGCATGCCGGCGGCGCTGATGGTGTCCACCGCGCACTCGGCCCTCAACCTGTTGCTCGACCGGGCCGACATCGGCTCCGACCTGGTCGAACGCCTCAATCGGCACATCCTGGACGCCAGTGCGCCGAACAAGTTCATCACCCTGCTGCTGGCCGAGATCGACCCGCCCAGCGGTGGCGTGCATTACGTCAACGCCGGCCACAACCCGGCCCTGCTGGTGCGCTGCGGCGGCGAGGTCGAGGAGCTGCATCCGGGCGGCCTGCCGCTGGGCATGTTCACCGGCTCCTATCGCGACGGGCGCGCCGAGCTCCGGCCGGGCGACCTGCTCTGTCTGTACAGCGACGGCATCACCGAAGCCGAGGAGCCCGGCGGCGAGGAGTTCGGCCCGGGACGCCTCACGGACCTGCTGCGTCGGGGCGCCGACCAGCCGCTGTCCGAGCTGGTGGCGTCGATCGACGCGGCGGCCCTCGCGTTTGCCGAGGGCGCCAATCAGGCCGACGACCAGACCCTGGTTCTGCTACGCCGGCAGTAACGTAATCGTCAGGGCCGGCGCCGAGATGCCGCCCAGATAACCGGAGGCGCCCAGCGAGCGGCTGGCCAACGAACCGATGCCGGCGATGCTGGCGAAGGCTCGCAGCAGGCTGGTCTGCGAGACCATGTCGGGCAGCGGTTCGGCGAGGCGGCCATCGCGGATCCGGCGCACGCCCCGCAGGACCCCCCTGACCCGCAGCCGGCGGGGTTCGAAGCACTCGAGAGAGTCGAGCTGTCCCACCCAGATGCCGCCGTCGGCCAGGCCCAGCAGGGCGTCGTCGTCGTGCTCGCCGGGCAGCAGGAAGAGGTTCTCGGCCCGGGCGTCGGCGCCGCCGATGGCGTGCCCGGTCGGCTGTAGCCCCAGAACCGCCGCCTGCCGCTGGTCGAGAGCCGGCGTGCGCGGGATGCCCCGCTCGATCAGCTCGACCGGCCGCTTCGGCGTGCCCTCGAGGTCGAACGGAAACGGCAGCCCTTGGGGGTCGGTGGCGTCGTCGCGCAGACTGATCGCGCGGTCGAAGACCTGCACGCCGAGATGCTCGCGCAGCAGCGAGTGGCCTTCGTGATAGGCCACGGCGGAAAACGCCTCCTGGTTGAGCAGCTCCACGAGCTGGCAAGCGGCCTCGGGCGACAGGACCGCGGCGGTGGGCTCGGCCGGCTGCTCGCCGACCTCGTCGCGGCCCCGGCGTGCCCGGGCACGGTCGAAGACCGCCGCCGCCGCCAGCCCCTCCAGGCTGCGGGCGGCGTCCACCGCCAGGCCGCGGCCGGCCCCGTCGCCGGCCCGCACCGCGAGCTCGACGGCGGTCACCGAGACCCCGCGGCGCAGGCCGCGGCTGCTGAAGACGGCAACGCGGGCCTCGGCCCAACGCAGCCGCACCCCTTCCGAGCGGCGGCGTAGCCGACCGACCAACCGGTCGATGCCACGGGCGTCGAGGCGGCAGATGGCCTGGTCGTGCAGGTCTGCCAGCTGTGGCAGCACGTCGTCGTTGGTCGGCAGATGGGGCAGCCCAGGAACCGGCTCGCGAGCCCGCGACTGGGCGATCGCCGCGCGCACCGCGTTGTCCAGATCGCCCGGCGTGACGGTGCCGGTGCGGTGGCTGCCGACCCGTCCGTGGTCGATGACGCGCACCAGGATCGTGGTCTCGCCGCCCCTCTCGACCTCAGGCCGCCGGCCGGCGTAGGCGGCGCGCGAACGCCTCGCCTCCATCCAGACGAGCTCGGTCTCGTCGGCAGGTGAGCGTTCCAGGGCACCCTCCAGAAGCGAGCTGATCCCCTCCCTGGAAGTCAGGTTTTGATCCGCGGTGTCGGTCGCCATGGTGGCTCTCTCAGATGGCGGCGGCTAGGGACCCGGCCAGTGGGGCGGCGAACAGGCCGTCGTCGGTCGCGGCCACGATGCGCACCGGCTGCAGCGTTCGCGGCGCCGCCTCGCGGGCGCCGCCGGCCGCGGCGACGTGCAGGTAGTTGTCAGTGGTGCCCTGCCAGCGGCCGTTGCGACGTCTTTCCCAGAGGGCCTCCGTCCGGCAGCCGATCTGACGGCGCTCGAAACGCCGCTGGCCGTGGCGCGCCACCTCCAGAAGTGCCGCCATGCGCTCGCGCTTCACCTGATGGGGTAGCTGGCCCGGCATCGTCGCCGCCGCGGTTCCCGGTCGGGCCGAAAACGGAAAGGCGTGCAGCCGGGCGAAACCGATCCGGCCGCAAAACGCCAGACTGGCCTCGAACTCGGCATCGCTCTCGCCCGGGAAGCCGACGATCACGTCGGTGGTCAGGGCGACGCCGGGCACGGCGGATCGGATCTCCGCCACCAGACCGGCGAAGAGCTCACTGTCGTAGGGGCGCCGCATGCGCCGTAGCGTGGCGTCGCAGCCGCTCTGCAAGGACAGATGAAAGTGGCGGCAGAGCCGATTGCCGGCGAACAGCTCGAGCAGCCGTCGATCGAACTCCCAGGGCGCGATGGAGGTGAGCCGTAGCCGCGGCACGGCGGTCTCGCCGAGCAGCCGGGTGACCAGCTCGAACAGCCCGGCATCGCCGTCCTTGTAGGAGGAGATCTGGACGCCGGTGACGACGACCTCGGCAGAACCGCCGTCCGTCAGGCCGGCGACCTCGCGCACCACCTCGACCGAGGGGCGGCTGCGCTGGCGGCCTCGGGTCTGCGGGATGATGCAAAAGGCGCAGCTCATGTCGCAGCCGTCCTCGATCTTGACCAGGGCGCGTGAGTTGCCGAACGCCAGCGGCACGAAAGGCACTGGCAGCGGACCTTCGTCTGTCGGCGGCGCAGCCTCCGGGAAGGCGGCGTGCACATGCTCCACGAGGCGTTCTTTGTCCTGGTTGGGAACCACCAGGTCGACGCCCGCCAGGGCGGCTGCCTCCTCGGGCGCGGCGGCGACATGGCAGCCTGTGAGCACGGTCCTGAGGCGTGGGTTGCGCCGGCCGCCGCGGCGAGCGATCTTGCGCGAATCACGCGCCGCGGCGTGGGTCACCGTACAACTGTTGACCACGTGCAGATCGGCTTCGGCCAACGACGAGACAACCCGGTGGCCGACGGCGGTGAATCGGCGCGCCATGGCCTCCAGCTCCGCCTGGTTCAGCTTGCAGCCCAGGTTTGAGAGAAAGACGCGCACCTCCTTATGCTACTTCGTCTGTGGTGACAGCCGGTGCTGGTTGGGCCTGCGGCGGCCAGGAACGGAGTCACTTCTCGCCCGCCCCGAGATTCCGTTCGTAGACCGCAGCCTTGATCGAGCCCGCGCCCCCGGCGACCCCCGCCGAGCGCCATCTGCTCAGCTCTCGCGCGGCGGTCTGCATCGCCTGGCGGTGCAGGGCCATCAGGGCCGCGCCGGTCCCCTGGCCCGCCGGCGCCAAGGCTCGCAACCGGCTGCCGGTGGGCAGCAGCCGGCGGCGAAGGTAGGAGATCTTCGCACCGACTCCGCTGCGATAGGCCAGCTCCTGCAGAGCCGGTCGTCTGGAGCCACGATCGAGTCTCGCCACCTGTTCGATCACTCGTGCCCGCGACTGCTCGGAGTACCCGCTGGCTCGGAAGAACGGAACGGTCTCGGGCCCGAGGGCGAACAGCTCCGAGGTGACCTCCACTGCCAGCAGGAACTCGGGCAGTACGCCGTGGTCTCGCAGCGCAGCGTGGAGGCCCTGCCAATCGACCGTCCCTCTCGCCTGCGACAGCAATGCAGCCAGATCGAGCCAGCGGCGTAGGTCGACCTTGAAGTCGTCGTTCACCAGGTGGGCGACGTCGAGAACCAGGGCGAGCTCCGGCGGCGCGGCGGGGAAGAGCCTGCCGTCGAGCTGCAGCTCCACCCGCTCTGTAACGGCGCGCTCGACGAGCTCGCCGCGCCGCAGGAGAAAGTCGTAGATGTCGAAGTGGAGCTCCAGGTCCAGGTCCAGCTCCGGATTTCTGGTGACGGTGTGCAGGAGGTGGTCGCGCCCGCTGGCGATGAAACCGAGTCGGTTCGTGATGCGGCTGAGCGTCTCGAGGTCCTGTCGAAGCAAGAGAAGATCGAGATCCACCATGATGCGCAGAGCCGGGTCGCCGTAGGCCCGGGCGAGGGTTGCCGGGCCTTTGAAGACGACGAAGGCGGTGGATGCTCTGCGCGCCTCGCCAGCCAGACGCTCCAGGATCTCGATCGCCCGAGAGTTGAACAGGAAGTTCCGATAGTGGGCCGATTCCCAGGTCGCCAGGACGATGCTGGGGATCTCGGAGGCCGGCAGCAGCCGCTGCTCGACCAGGCGATACAGCAGAGGGTCCAGATTGTGAAAGAAACCCAGGCGGCCGGCCTGTCGCCAGTCGACCTCCGCCGGGGCCTCGGGGTGCGCGCCGAGTCCCAGCCAACGCCGGCAGGCGTCGAGCAGAGCGCGGAAGGCCGGAGCGCTGCTCGGTGTCACGCGGCTCCGCCCGCAGGCACCAGCTGCTGCCAGAGCTCGCGCGCCGTTGCGAGCCCGTCGAACTGGATGCGCACGATGCGGCAGGATTCGAGCAACCGAATCACCCGCTCGAAGAACAGCTCCTGGTCCACGTTGGGAGCAAAGCAGTAGCCGAGAATCTCTGGCAGCACTTCAGCCGGGTCGAGCTCCGCGACATGCGAGCCGGAGCCGGGCCGCAGGAGGGGGAGGAAGATGGTCTCCAACCGGGCGGGCTCGAGGCGCGCCTTGTGCGGCAGGTAGCGCGCCAGGCGGTCGTCGAGCCTGTCCACCGTGCCGCGTTCGATGGGGCGGTCCTTGGCAATCGCATCGAGATGGGAGGCGTCGAGTCCCAGGGTTCGCAGATGTGGCTCGACAGCCAACGACTCTGGGTCGACGAGCGCGACTTCCTCGCACAAGAAGCTGTGGCCGAGCTCCACCAGCAGCAGAGTCGAGGTGGTCTTGCCGGTGTCTGCGTCGCCGGCGATGATGTGGGCTCGTCCGCCGACCTCGACCCCTCCGGCGTGAAACGCGATCCGATCGCCGCACCGCGCGACGAGGCGGTTTTCGACCTCGTACTCGAGAGCGAAGGCCGCCTGTAGAGCACCGGTCAGGGGGCCTGTGGTCTCGGTGCCGTGTCGTATATGCCAGATGTCAGAGTCCGCGACGAGCGAGAAATCCGCCGGACCCGCCGCACCGCCTTGCCAGGAGTGGGGGTAGAAACGGCGGAACAGCTCGAAGGCTTCGGCCGGAGACTCGATGACGAGCTCGCTGCCGGGAAGGGTCAGCGTGTCCCGGACTAGCTCTCGCACGGTTCGATGATGCCGTGGTCGAGGAGCTCGCCGAGGACGGCTTCCAGATCGCTGCGGATCTTCTTGCTTCCGCCCCGGGTGGCGGTCTCGAGGGCCAGCACGAGCTCGTCGAGCGATGCCGGTTCGGCCAGGTATTCGAAGAGCAGATGTGCGGTCGAGTTGAGGACGTGGATCGCCTGACGGCCGGCCACGTAGACGGCGACTCCGGAGCCGACGGTCTTCAGGGTAGCGGCACTCGAGCGCACGTAACGCATCGCACGGATCGTAGTGCAACCTGGGGAAGCAGCCAAGACAAAGGTGAGCCTTTCCGCTCGGGTTCTCCGGTGTGGTACCTTCCCTCAAAACGAGCAGCCCCGCTAGTCAGTCAGCCTTCAGGGAAAAAAATGGGCTCCAGGCGGGCCCATGTCAACAGCGGAGAAGTGGCATGAAGAACAAGAGTCCGAGCGATCCGATCGATCCGATCCGGCGCAAGCTTCTGCGCACCTCGATGGTCCTGGGAGGTGTTTTCGCGGTCGGCCAGATCCCTTACACAGCCCCGCGGCTGAAGAGCTTCTTCGGCGTCCGTGAGGCCTGGGCGCAGTTGACCGGGCCGTTCACGATCGCCTGTTCCGCCGAGGCCACCACCGATCAGGGACCGGGAACGGCATGTCAGAACGCCGTCATCCAGAACGCCACGGCGCAGGTGTCGCCGGTGCCGCCGGCCGGTACCGTGCTGCGCTGCACTCCGACGACCGACGATCCGGCCAATGCCAGCCTGTCGACGACCTCGAGCACGACCGTGGCCACCGACGCCGCCGGCATGGCGAGCTTCGCGGTGCTCGACCTGACCGGCAACGTGCCCTCGCCGCCACTCCTCGCGGGCTCGGTGCTGACGATGACCGTCACCTTCGACGACCAGGCGACCTTCGGCAACGCCACCTGTGTCACTCAGTTCACCATCGTGGCCTGCCCTTGAGGCCAGCTTCGATGGGCGGAGAGTCCATGCGAACCGTCATATCCAGACTGGTTGTCGTTCTACCCCTTGTGGCTCTGCTCGGCGGCGCGGCCCCGGCGCAGCAGCCGGGGGAGCTGCCGACGGGGAAGCTCGTCTTTTCGGCCATCGACGGCTCGTCGTGGGACGCCGACGGTGTGGCGGACGGGGTGTGGACCTGGCCCGAGCCTCTGCGTCTGGAGCGGCGGCTCAGCTGCGGCGAGGCCGAGCGGTGCTCCATAGCGCTGGCCGTGGCGGGGAACCTGGAGATCGCTTCGGGGGCGGGAATCGAGTCAGCTGGGGCTCTGCGGCTGGCGGTCGACGGCGAGCTGCGGTTGGCTCCGGGCTCGTTTCTGGCAGCGGGGCGAGGAGCGCTGCACATTACGGCCGCCCGACAGATCACCATCGACGGATTGGTGTCGGCCAGCGCTGGCCCCGGCCGCGGTGCAGGTCGCCCGGCGACTCTCTCCATCGCCTCGACCGGTGGACCGGGGGCCGGCGTCCATCTGGGTAGCGCCGCGACGCTGATCTCCGAGGGCGGTGATCTCGGCGGCAACGCCATCCAGCTCGCCGGCTGCGGTATCGAGGT
>CALZJC010000085.1 GCA_945787525.1 Thermoanaerobaculia bacterium
CCGGCTCCGGCGCCGCCGCCTCCGCCCAGCGCTATTTCACCAGCATCGGGCTGTGGCAGCAGATGAAGCCCGAGTTTCTGGGCTACAGCAAGGCCGCCTCGGCTCTCGGCGACAAGCTGATCGACGCCTTCTGGGTCATGGCCGGCTCCCCCAACTCCTCGGTCATCCAGGCCGCCGCCTCGAACCAGATCGAGCTGCTCGACCTGGTGGAGGCCGGCGAGGCGTCGGGGTTCTTCGACGAGTACCCGTTCTACGCCAGGCTGGCCATCCCGGCGGGGACCTACAGCGGGGTGGGCTACCAGGTCGCCTCGTTCCAGGACTCGGCTCTGTGGGTGGCCGGCAAGCACAGCGACCCGGAGATGGTCTACTCGGCTCTCGGGGAGATCTACTCCGTGGAAGGCCTGGCCTACATGAGGAAGGTCAAGAGCACCGCCCGGGCGATGTCGCTGGAGAGCGGCCTCGACGGCATCGTCACCCCGATCCACGAGGGGGCCGAGAGGTTCTGGGGCGAGAACGGCCTGGAGATACGGCCCGAGCACTCGGCGCGCTGAGGACCGCCTTCCGGGCTCGAAAACGATGACGGAGGAGAGGCCGGCTTCGCCAGACGCCCCGCCGGCGGAGCACGGCGGCGGGATCGCGGCTCTCCTGCAGCAGGATTCCGGGACGGCCCGCAGCCCGACCGGCATCTGGCGCTGGCTGGTGGCGGCCCTGGGCGCAGCCATGGTGCTGTTCTACTTCTACACCGCCGGGGTCACCTCCGTTGCCACCCAGTACCACCGCGGCGTCTATGTCTTCATCACCTACGTGCTCGTCTTTCTGCTCTACCCGGCGTCCAAGGCGGGGGTGCGTGGGTTGCTCGCCTTGTTCACCGGGGCAGTCGCCTCGTGCGCCGTGGCGGCGCTCATGGTCTACCCCGACGTCGCCTCCTTCCATCTGCGGCTGACCCAGGCCGGCGAGGGCATCGGCTCGGCGCTGGGGCTGTGGCCGCTGGCGCTGGGCACTCTGGCGCTGGCGTCGTTTCTCTTCGTCGCCGACCGCTGGACCGAGCGGCGCTCGCCGGGCAACCCGACGCTGCTGGACATGCTGCTGGCGGGCACCTCGGCGCTGGTCGTCTACTACTGGATCCACGAGTTCGAGGCCCTGAACTACCGCGCCGGGGCGGAGACCGAGATCGACGCGCTGGTGTCGATCGTCGGCGTCATCCTGTCGCTCGAGGTCTGCCGGCGGGTCCTGGGTTGGGCGATGACCTCGATCGGCATCGTCATGCTGGCCTACGCCTACTTCGGGGCCTACCTGCCGGGCGTCGTCGCTCACCGCGGCTTCGGCATCGAGCGGCTGGCGACGGCGCTCTATCTCACCACCAACGGCGTCTTCGGGGTGATGGCGAACGTGCTCGCCACCTACGTGATCCTGTTCATTTTCTTCGGCGCGTTCCTGCAGAAGTCGGGCGCCGGCAAGTTCTTCATCGATCTGCCGATGGCGCTGGCCGGCCGTACCACCGGCGGACCGGCCAAGGTGGCGGTCATGGCCTCGGCGCTCTTCGGCTCGGTCTCCGGCAGCGCCATCGCCAACACGGTCTCCACCGGCGCCTTCACCATCCCGCTGATGAAGCGCGCCGGGTTCCGGCCCCTCGTCGCGGGCGCCATCGAACCCTCCGCGTCGATCGGCGGCATGTTCATGCCGCCGATCATGGGCGCCGGCGGCTTCCTGATGGCCGAGCTGACCGAGACGCCGTACACCCACATCATGCTGATCGCCATCTTCCCGGCGCTGCTCTACTTCTTCTCGGTCTTCTGCATGATCCACTTCGAGGCCAAAAAACACAGCATCGAGGGCTACGTCGACCCAGAGATGCCGCACTGGACGGTGGTGCTCAAACGCGAGTGGTACTTCTCGCTGCCGCTGGTGATCATCACCGTGTTGATGGTTCTCGGCCGCTCGCCGGGTTTCTCGGCGTTCTGGGCGACGCTCTCCTGTATCGCCGTCAGCTGGGTGCGCAAGGAGACCCGCATGGGGCCCGCCGAGATCTGGCAGGCGATCCAGACCGGGGCCCGGAACACGCTGATAATCGGCGCCACCCTGGGCGTCATCGGCATCATCGTCGGCACCATCTCGCTCACCGGCATCGGGCTCAAGTTCTCGGACATCATCATCTCGCTGGCCGGCGGCCACCTGCTGCCGGCGGTGCTTCTGGTGGCGCTGGCCTCCCTGGTGCTGGGCATGGGCGTGCCGGTGACGGCGGCCTACCTGATCACCGCGGTGCTGGCGGTGCCACCGCTGACCGAGATGGGCGTGGCGCTGCTCGCCGCCCACATGATCGTCTACTGGTTCAGCCAGGACTCGAACATCACCCCGCCGGTATGCGTCGCGGCCTACGCCGGCGCGGCGATCGCCGGTGCCGATCCGTGGAAGACCGGCTGGACGTCGTTCAAGTTCGCCAAGCTGCTCTACGTCATGCCGGTGCTGTTCGCCTTCACGCCGGCGATCCTCTTCGAGGGCAAACCGCTCACCGCGCCGCCGATGAACGACGAGATCATGGGTGGCATGGTCCAGGAGATTCTCGTTGCCCCGGGCGACGCGGTCGCCGCGGGGGATGTCGTCGCCGTGATCCTGGACGGCGAGCAGGTCCGGCAGATCGCCGCCGACCGGGACGCGGTGATCAGGTCCCTGTTGGTCGAGAACGGCCAGTTCGTCGAAGGCGGCATGGCGCTCGCCGAGACCGGCGCCCGCCCCTTCGACGTCTTCTCCTCGATGTTCTCCGCCTTTCTCGGCACGATGGCGTTCTCCGCCCTGACGATGGTCTTCTTCATCCGCAAGACCAACCTCGTGGAGTGGCTGACGCTCGCCCTGGCCACCGTGCTGCTCTACTGGCCGGGGTTCGTCACCGACGGCGCGGGCCTGGCCCTGGTCGCCGTGATCTACGTCAGCCAGCGGTACTGGCGCAAAGGCGAGCCGCTTTGAATATGGCTACGACAGCGCCCCACACACGCTAGGCTAGCCTGCGAGTCCCGACCAGCGAGACGGACCGAGGCCCAGAAAGGAGCTAACCCCCGATGCCAAACCGCATGCCCGCCGCCATCCTGACCGCCCTGATCCTCGCCCTGGCCCCGACCCTCGGCGCCCAGGAGGCCGATATGCCGTCGCCAGGCCTGGAGGAACGGCTGGAGCAGATCGAGCGCAACGTCGAGCGGCTGTCCTTCGCTCTCACGGCGGTGGCCAAGAAGGTCGACGACCTGCTCTGGTTCGAGCGCGTCGGCGACGTCGCCGAGATCGACAAGGTCTACATCCCCACCGTGCCCAACCCGCACGAGACGCCGCGCTACGGCATCGCCAACGAGCGCCATCCGGTCAAGATCTACTGCTACGTCTTCATCCCGCGGCAGCTCGACCGCAGCCGCCGCCATCCGATGATCGTGTTGCCCCACGGCGGCGTGCACAGCAACTTCAACACCTACTACACGCACATAGTGCGCGAGCTGATGGCCGAGGGCTACGTGGTGATCGCCCCCGAGTACCGCGGCTCCACCGGCTACGGCAAGAGCTACTGGGAGGCGATCGACTACGGCGGGCTGGAGGTCGAGGACGTGGTGGCCTCCAGCGACTGGGCGATCGAGCGCTACGGCTTTGTCGACGCCGGCCGGGTGGGCATCATCGGTTGGAGCCACGGCGGGCTGATCGCCCTGATGTCGGTCTTCGACAATCCGAAGAAGTTCCAGGTGGCCTACGCCGGCGTGCCGGTCTCCGACCTGGTGGCGCGCATGGGCTACATGACCCAGAGCTACCGCGACCTCTACTCCGCCGACTACCACATCGGCGAGACGGCGCACGAGAACGTCGAGGAGTACCGCCGGCGCTCACCCGCCTGGAACGCCGAGAAGCTGAAGACGCCGCTCATGATCCACACCAGCACCAACGACCGAGACGTGCACGTGCTCGAGGTGGAGCACCTGATCAAGACCCTCAAGGCAGCGGGCAAGAAGTTCGAATACAAGATCTACGACGACGCCCCGGGCGGCCACAGCTTCAACCGGCTGGACACGCCGCTGGCGCTCGAGTCGCGGCGCGAGATCTACGACTTCCTGGCGCGCTATCTGAAATAGCGGGCAACCGCGTCCACCGCCCGGCCCGACCCTCTGGTGAGGGCACGGGACGGGTCCATTCGCTGTAGCATCCGCTCGGAAGCCACCACCCCCCGTGAGTAGCCAAGACGCCAGAGGCCGCTTCCTGCGATCGAGCGGCGCCGCGATCTTCTCGCAGGCCTGGCGGGTGCTGGTGACGTTTGGCGTCCACCTGGTGCTGAAGCGCCTGGTCCCGGCCGGCGACTGGGGTTTGTACGAGTGGGCGATGCCGGTCTTCCTGATCCTCGGCGCAATGCGCGACCTGGGGCTGGTGTACCACGTGGTGCGGGTCAAGCCGCGCCCCTACGGCAACCTGCTGGCTCTCGAGCTGGTCTGGGGCGGCATCCTGGTGGGGCTGACCTTCATCGGCGCGCCGCTGCTCGCGAGCGCCTACTCCGAAGCCCACCCGGAGATTCTCAATGTGCTCCGGGCGATGACCGTCTTCCTCTTCTTCGAGGGGCTGTCGACCGTACCGCGCACCTACTTCGAGGGCGAGCTCAAGATCGGCCGGGCGGTGGCGCCCGAGATCGTTCGCAACCTGTTCATGGCGCTGGTTTCGGTCGGCCTGGCGGTGGCCGGCTTCGACATCTGGGCGGTGGTCGTCGCCAATGTCGGCGCAGCGGTCGTCTACGCCGTGATGCTGTGGTGGCGGGCCTGGGGCGAGATCCCGCTGCTCTACCAGCGGGGCCAGACGCTGCCACTGGTGCGCGAGAGTCTGCCGCTGGCCTCGATCTGGTTCCTCACCATCCTGGTGCGGTACGTCGACCCGCTGATCCTCGGCTGGCGTTTCGACGGCCCGGTGGTGGGCAACTACGCCTTCGCCTACCAGAACGCCTTCCGCGCCTCGGAGGTGATCGTGCCGGCGTTGACCCGGGCGCTGTACCCGGCGCTGGTGGCCTTTCGGGCGGCGGCGGCGAAGCTGTTCGACGCCTACGCCCTGGCGACGCTGTTCATGCAGTCGCTCGAGGTGCCGGTGGCCTACTTCCTCTTCCTCAACGCCGACATGACGCTGCTGATCCTGGGCGGCTCGCAGTGGGTCGAGGCGCCGACCTACCTGCGGATCCTCTGCTTCGCGCCGATCATCGACCCGTTCAGCCGGCTCGGCGGCGAGGTGCTCAAGACCGAGCACATGGACCGGATCTGGATCATCTGCACGGTGATCACCCTGGTCACCTTCGTCGGCGGCGGCATCTACCTGACCGGCACGATGGGTCCGGTGGGCATGGCCTGGATCAACCTGTTGCCGCTGGGCGCGGTGCTGATGGCCTGGGCCCTTCACCGGGTGGCGCCGGCCGGCTTCCGTACGCTGACCAGGCAGCTGCTCTACATCTATCTCGTGCCGGTGCCGTTCTTCGCCGCCGTCTGGTGGATCGCCGGCGACCGGCTGTGGCTGCGATTCGGCCTATCACTGGTCGCCGTCGGCATCAGCCTGGCGATCCTCTGGCGGCGATTTGGCGGTGATTTCTTTAGCTTCTTCCGCGGCAAGCCCGAGCCGGCGGAGGCCTCGGAGGGCAAGCCATGAGCGCCGAGCGGGCGCCGGGCAGGCTCGGTGAATGGCTGGCGCGGCTGCTGCTGGCCGGCTTCGGGCTGGCCATCGGCGTCGCCACCGCAGAGATTGCGGTGCGCATCGCGGCGCCGCAGTCGGTGCTCCTCTGGCGCCCCGGGCCGTTCGTCGCCGACGGCGGGGGCTTCTTCCGCCTGCGGCCCGGCCACCGGGGCAAGGTGACCAACCGCACCGAATACGAGCACGGGTTTCGGGTGAATTCGCTGGGCATGCGCGGCGCCGAGCCGCCGGCCCCCGCTGAGGGTGCCTGTCGGATTCTCGCCATCGGAGACTCCTTCGCCTTCGGGCTGGGGGTGGAGGAGGCCGAGGTCTTCCACCAGGTAGCGGGCGCGGAGCTGCGCGAGGCCGGCGCAGACGTGCAGGTCCTGAACGGCGGCATCCCGGCCATCGGAGTGCCCCAGGCGGTGCGCTGGCTGCAGCGCCACGGCCTCGAAGCCGCGCCCGATCTGGTGCTCCTGGCGATCTTCGTCGGCAACGACCTGCGCGACGCCAACGCGGACTACGACAACTGGGCGGTAGTCGACGGCCAGCTCGCCACGCCGGCGGGCTACAGCCCGTTGAAGGACTGGCTGTTCAACAACCTGCATCTCTACGCGCTGCTCAAGACCGCGCTGCCGGCCGGCGTGCAGCAGCGGATCCGCGCGGCACTGGGCATGGGCGAGCCCTGGAGCCTGCGCTACGCCCGCGAGGTCTTCATGATCTACGATCCCGACGTGCCGCCGCAGGTGCAGGAGGGGCTCGATCGCACCGACGATGCGCTCGCCACCCTGACGCGGCTGGCCGCCGAGCACGATTTCCGCGTCGCCGCGATGCTCGTTCCGGACATCGTGCAAGTGGACGATCTTCGCTGGGCCGCCACTCTCGAGCACCTCGGATTGACCGGCGGCAGCCAGGACCCGAGGCAGCCCAACCGACTCCTGCGTGCGCTACTCGAGCGCCGCGGAGTGCCGGTGCTGGATCTCATCGACAGCTTCGACACCGCCTTCGACCGGGGAGACGCGCTCTTCTTCCCCAACGATCGACACTGGACGGTCGGCGGACATGCCCTGGCGGGGCGGCAGCTGGCCGGCTTCCTGCGTCCGCGGCTCAATCAGGCGAATTGCGCTGAATCGCCTGCCGCACTTTCGCCGCCAGCTGGTCCTTCGTGAAGGGTTTCGGCAGGAGCCTTACACCCTCCGCCAGTACACCGCGCTCGGCGATCACATCGGCCGTATACCCGGAGATGAACAGCGTCCTGAGATCTGGGGCTACCTCTTCGAGACGCCTCGCCAGCTCGCGACCATTCATCTCCGGCATCACGACGTCGGTTATCAGCAGGTCGATCTCTCGCGGATGCGCCCGCGCAGCGTCCAGCGCCTCGGCCGGGCTGGGCGCCGCCAGGACCCGATAGCCGAGGGACTCGAGCACTCTCCTGGACAGCTCGAGTATCGATGCCTCATCCTCGACCAGCAGGATCGTCTCGTTGCCGCCCTCGGGCACTCGATCGCTGCGCTCGACTCGACTCGCTTCCTTGCCGGAAGCGTGCGCCGGCAGATAGATCCTGAAGGTCGTTCCCTGACCCAACCGGCTGGAGACCTCGACCAGGCCTTCGTTCTGCTTGACAATGCCGTAGACAGTGGACAAGCCCAGCCCCGTGCCTCCGCCCTCTTTCTTGGTGGTGAAGTAAGGCTCGAAAATGCTGGCCAGAGTCTCCGGCTCCATTCCGTGTCCGCTGTCGCTCACCGAGAGCAAGACATACGAGCCGGGGACCGCGTCGGGGTTCTCGGCGCAATAGGCTTCGTCCAGCGAGACATTCCTTGTCTCGATGGCGATCCTGCCGACCCCCGAGATCGCGTCGCGGGCGTTGATACAGAGGTTGGCCAGAACCTGATCGACCTGCGCGGGATCCATGCAGACCAACGCGAGCTCTTCACCCGGCTTCCAGTCCAGCTCGATGTCCTCGCCCAACAGGTGCTGCAGCATCTTGAGCGTTTCCCCGATGACGCGGTCCAGAGCGAGAAGCTCCGGGCTGGCAGTCTGCCTGCGGGCGAAAGCCAGCAGCTGCCGGGAGAGGTTGGCGGAGCGCTCGGCTGCATTCCGCACTTCCACCAGATCGCCGTGCAGAAGATCTTCCGAGTCGAGCTCTTCCAAGGCGAGATCCGTGTAGCCGATGATGACGCTCAACATGTTGTTGAAATCATGGGCGACGCCACCCGCCAAACGGCCGATGGACTGCATTCGCTGAGCCTGCTGGAGCCCGGTCTCGAGCTCGGCCTTCTCCTGCTCTGCCCGTCTCTGATCGGTCAGGTCGCGAATCAGCCCCAGCAGCTGGCCGCCGGGCATGGTCGTCGCCGCCACCTCTGCCTCGAAAGTGGAGCCATCCTTGCGACGAAACCGCCACACTCTGCCGTAGCCGGACGCGCTCTGGATCGCCTCCAACGCGGGCTCGATGTGCTCAATCTCGCTCTCGGCGACGATGTCCGAGGCGTGCAGTCCGACCAGATCGTCGCGGGTATAGCCCAGCATCTGGCAGATCGCGGGATTGGCGTCGATGTAGTAGCTCTCGTGATCGGCAATCACGATGCCGAACGGGCTGTGCTCGAAGAGAGTCCGGTACCGCCCCTCGCTGAGCCGCCGTGATTCTTCTGCCTGGATGCGCTGGGCCAGAGTCTCTTCCAACTCCGCCGCGCGCTGTCGGCTGTCGTTGTACAACTGCGCGCTCCTGACGGTCATGGCGGCGAGGTTCGCCAGTGCCAGGCACAAGTCGATCTCGGAGTCGGAGATGACTGCGCACTCGCCGATCGAGCCCACGATGAAAGCACCGGTGGCCTGCCCATCCGCGACCATCGGAACGAACAACGTCGTGCGCAGGTCGCGCTGCTCGGCGACCTGGTGCTCGGCCGCCGTTGTGGTCGCGTCTTTCAGATCCGGCACATAGACGGGCTCACCCGACTCGATCGCCTCCCGGATGTGGGCATGTTCCGCCAGTGGCGCGACCCGAAGATGCTCGGGGAATCCCGGTTCGAGAGGAGGCGTGGTTGCCCGCAGCTGCAGCATCTCGCCCTCGAGAGTGTAGACGGCCGCCGTGTCCAGCCCGACGAGACCCGCTGCCCCCTCCACAGTCAACTGGAGTATCTGCTGCATGTCGAGCGTCGCGGCGAAGCTCTTGCTGACCTCGAGAAGTGTCGCCAGCCCCCGAGCCCGGCGCCGCAGACTCTCATCCGCTGCGCTCTGGTCGGTGATCTGCTCCGCACTCTTCTCGAGTGGCTTCACGCTTGGCTCGGCTCTCGAATTCACGCGCAGTCCAGCCGTTGGCTACGAAGATCCCGCTCGGTGCTCGGCCATCAAGCCTACAACGAGCTCCGATCGAAACGAATCTGAGGTCGAGGCCCCCGAGATTTGACTCCGCTGGGGATATCCTCTGCGGATGAAGACCCTGGACAGAGGTCACCCGGTGACTCGTCGTCGGGTGCTGGTGACCGGAGCCGGCGGGTTTCTCGGCCAACCGGCCTTGCGGGCACTGCTCGATCGTGGCTGGCAGGTAGAGGCGGCGACCTTGGGCCCGGCTCCGGAAGGCACCGGCGAGGCGCGCTGGCACGATGTCGACCTGCTCGACCCGGATCGGCTGATTCGGCTGCTTGCGGAAGCCCGGCCGTCTCACTTGCTGCACCTCGCCTGGCATGCCGGGGCCGACATCTACGGCTCACCGGAGAACGACCGCTGGGTGGAGGCCAGCGCGCTGCTGCTGCGTGAGTTCGCCGAGCGCGGAGGCGAGCGGGCGGTCTTCATCGGCAGCTGCGCCGAGTACGACTGGGACCAGGGAGTGTGCGACGAGCGCCGCACGCCGCTGCGGCCCGCGTCCCGCTATGGCCTGGGCAAGCGCGAGCTGGGCGAGCGGTTCGAGCGGTTTCTGGCGGCGCGCGACCGGCCGACCGGCGCCTGGGCCAGACCGTTCTTCCTGTTCGGGCCCCACGAGAGCCCGTGCCGCCTGCTGGCCTCGGTGATCCGCGCGCTGCTCCGGGGTGAGCCGGCGCGCTGCTCGCACGGCCGGCAGATCCGCGACTATCTCTACTCGGTGGACGCCGCGGATGCTCTGGTCACCCTGCTCGAGAGCGACGTCGAGGGCGCGGTCAACATCGCTTCCGGCGAGCTGTCGAGCATCGCCCACCTGGTCTATCGCGCCGCGAGCCGGCTGGGCCGCGAGAACCTGGTCCGGCTGGGAGCGATCGAGGCGCGCCCCGACGAGCCGCCGCTCATCGTCGGTGACGTCGGCCGGCTGCGGGACGAGCTCGGCTGGTCGCCCCGCCACGGCCTCGACGAGGCACTGGACGAGACCATCGACTGGTGGCGCCAGCGGTTGGCCGCCGAGACCGAGGCGGGCGGCGAATGAGCGGCGGCGTCGTGATCCTCGGCGCCGGCATGGCCGGTCTCGGCGCCGCCCACCGCCTGCGCGCCAGCGGCGTCGAGCCGGTGATCTACGACCGGAACTCTTACCCCGGCGGCCACGCCGCGACGTTCCGCCACGGCGACTTCATCTTCGACGACGGGCCCCACATCTCGTTCACCAAGAACGAGCGCCTCCAGGAGCTGTTCGCCGAGAGCGTCGGCGGCAGGTACGAGGTGATCCAGACGCGGGTCAACAACCACTGGCGGGGCCACTGGATCAAGCACCCGGCGCAGTGCAATCTGCACGGGCTGCCGGAGGAGCTGGTGATCGCGGTGATCCGCGACTTCGTCGAGGCCGAGAGTCCGCCGGCGGAGCAGATCGGCGACTACGCGCAGTGGCTCGTCGCCACCTACGGCCAGACCTTCGCCGAGACCTTCCCCATGCAGTACGGCCGCAAATACCACACAACCAGCGCCGACAACATGACCACCGACTGGCTGGGGCCGCGGCTCTACCGGCCGGATCTCGAGGAGGTCGTCCGCGGCGCTCTGTCGCCCGAGACCCCCGACGTTCACTACGTGGACCACTTCCGCTACCCCCCCGTGGGGGGTTTCGTCGCCTTCCTGAAGCGCTTCATCGACGGTGCCCCGATCGAGCAGGGGCGCGAGGTGACCGGGATCGATCCCGGCGAGCGCCG
>CALZJC010000086.1:0-10565 GCA_945787525.1 Thermoanaerobaculia bacterium
CAGACGAAGGGCATCAGCAGCTCGACCAGCCGTTTGCCCACCCGACCGAGGCCGACCAGACCGACCGTGCGGCCGCGCAGCAGGTGACCCATCGGCTTGTGCCATCTGCCGGCGCGCAGGTCGCGGTCGGCGGCGGGCAGATGACGCAGGAGGGCGAGGATGCCGGCGAGAGTCAGCTCGGCCACCGCCTCGGCTGGCGGCTCGGGCGTGCTGCGGAGGGCGATGCCGCGCTCGGCGGCGGCGTCATGATCGAGGTTGTCGACTCCGGTACCGCAGCGTGCGATGGCCCGCAGCTCGGTCGCCGCGGTCATGACCTGTCGGTCCAGCGTCTCGGTGCCGGCGACCAGGCCCACGACCCCGTCCAGCAGCTCCAGCGTCTCGGCACGTCCGAGCCGCCGGCCGTGCGGGTTGAGCCGCACCTCGTAGCCGGCCTCGCGCAGCATCTCCAGGGGGCGCGGGTCGTGCCGCGCGAAGCTCGAGGTGGAAATGGCGATGGTGGGCATCGGCGTCAGGCCCGCACGACGTTGTCACCGCGCAGGGCTCCGCGGGTGTCGATGACCAGCGGAGCATGCTCGAGTACCAGATCGTAGTCCACTTGGGCATGGTCGGTGATCAACAGGACGGCGTCCCGGGCGGCCAGCAGCTCGGCGGTCAACGGCTCGGAGCGAAGCTGCGGCAGCTCCGCCCAGGTGCGCATGTGCGGTGCCGTGGGGATCAGCGGGTCGTGATAGGAGACCTTGGCGCCGGCCTCGAGCAGCCGGTCGATGACTTCGAAGGCCGGGCTCTCGCGCGGGTCGGCAACGTTTGGCTTGTAGGCCAGGCCGAGCACCAGGATCTGGGCGCCGCGCAGCGCCTTTCCCCGGTCGTCGAGGGCCGCCGCCAGCTTGCGCACCACGTGCGCCGCCATCTCGAGGTTGATCTCGCCCGCCAGCTCGACGAAGCGTGGGGCGGGTCCGTACTGGCGCGCCTTCCAGGACAGGTAGAACGGGTCGATCGGAATGCAGTGGCCGCCCCAGCCGGGTCCCGGGTTGAAGCGCATGAAGCCGAACGGCTTGGTGGCGGCGGCGTCGAGCACCTCCCAGATGTCGATCCCCATACGGTCGTAGACCATCTTCAGCTCGTTCACCAGGGCGATGTTGACGGCTCGGAAGATGTTCTCGGTCAGCTTGGTCGCCTCGGCGGTGCGAGTGTCGGCGACCCGCACCGTGGAGACGACGATCTGGTCGTACAGACACTGCGCCAGCTCGGCCGAAGGCTGGTCGACGCCGCCGACCACCTTGGGGATCGACGCGGTGCCGTAGTCCGGGTTGCCGGGATCCTCGCGCTCCGGCGAGTAGGCCAGGAAGAAATCCTCGCCACAGCGAAGGCCGCTCGACTCGAGGATCGGCTGCAGCCGCTCCTCGGTCGTGCCCGGATAGGTGGTGGATTCGAGCACCACCAGCTGCCCCCGCCGCAGCGCCTCGCTGATGCTGCGGCCGGTGCTCTCGACCGCCGTGAGGTCCGGGGTGCGATCGGGGCCGAGGGGCGTCGGCACGCAGATGATCAGCACGTCCGGCTCGCCCAGCCGGGAAGCATCGGTGGTGGCCGAGAACCGGTCCGAGTCCAGGGCGGCGCGCAGCTCGCCCTCGTCGAGGTGGAGGATGTACGACTCGCCTCGCCCGAGCGCCTCGACCTTGCGGGCGTCGACGTCGTAGCCCAGGATGCGAAACCCGGCGCGCGCGAACGCCAGGCTCAGCGGCAGTCCGACGTAGCCGAGACCGAGCACCCCGACGACGGCTTCACGCTGCCGGATGCCGGCGAGCAACTCCTGCATGCGCTCACCCACCATTGCGGCGTCCACCGTCTGCTCTAGTGTGGGGTCGGGCCGCTTGCGGCCCGGCGCGGTTTGGCGCCCGTCAGGGCTGCTCGGGTGAGCCGTCCGTTCGCTGGGTGATGATCCCGGGAAGAACGACGCCCGCGGCGGCCTGCGGCCAGAGGCCGGCGACCACGCAGGCACGGCAGCATTCGTCGGGCCGCAGGATGCCCTCCCAGCCGATCCGCGTGACGACTCCGTCGCAGAGCCAGTGGAAGAGGCAGCGTCGCGCCTGGACGTCGGTCGTCTCGCCGACGGTCAGGTTGGCCGCCCAGCCGGCCTGCACGGGCGTCAGGCTCCCGGCGCAGCGGTCCGGCGGCCAGACCTCGACCAGGCGGGTCGGGGTGCGGCCCAGCAACTCGCCGCCGACGTTGTACACGGCGACGTAGTACTCGGCGACCTCCTGGTCCCGCTCCTCGAGCCAGTCTTCGAGCCACTCTCGGTCGCGGCCCTCCATCCAGTCCCGGTCCCTGAGCACGTCCCACCAGTCGTCGGTCAGCAGATGCTGCTTGCGATCCTCAGGCTTGGGAAACACCGTCCAGTAGTCGCCGCCGCCGCCGGGGAACATCTCGTCGTAATAGAAGGCGCCGACCGGATTCAGCCGGCGGAAGTAGAGCCGCACGCTGCTGCCGGCGACTTCCGGCGAGACGCTGGCGGTCAGCGCCCGGTTGTACTCGAGCGGCAGGCAGTCCGGCGGTGATTCCACTGCCACCTCGGGCGCCGCGGCGAAGGCCGGCAGCGTGGCGAGGGAGAGGAGCAGACAGGCGAGTTTCTTGGTACTCATGACGGAACCCCCGTTGCGGCAAGCCTGTGTCGGCCCAGGTCGAGAAAGCTTACGCTCTACCCGTGAAGAGGTCAAATACCGGGCGCCAGAATGCGGTCGAGGTAGGTCTCGACGAAGCTCGTGCGCTCGAGTCGGGAGGCCACCGGCCGCAGGATCTCGGCAGCGGCGGCCCGCTCGCCGCTCTCATAGAGGGCCACGGCGAAGTAGAAGGCCAGCGACTCCTCGCCCACGTGGAGATCGCCGGCCCGTCGAAAGTGGAAGATCGACCCTGGCCAGTCGGATCGGAGATAGGCGATCTCGGCCGCCAGCAGCTGGATCCGGCGCGCCGCCGGCTGCCGATCCGCAAGGTCCTCCACCACCGTGAACAACTCGGTGAGCTGATCCGGAGTGACCGCCGTCGCCAGTTGGCGGCGCAGCCGCTCGAACGCCTCCGGGTCGACGGCCGGCGGCTCGTCACCGAGCTCGTCCCGCTCGGCTACCATCGCGTCCGGCGGCTCGCTGGCCGGCGGCTGCTCCTGGAGGTCGTTCGCCGTTGCCACGTTGGCGGGCTCATCGTCGCCGCCGGGCGCCGGCTGGTTTCTGCGGATTCTCTTTTCGAGCCGCGTGAGGCGTCGTGAGCGCTGATCTCCGGTGGGCAGACCGGCCAGAAGATCGGCGGCCTCCGACCAGCGGCCCTCGTCGGCCAGACACTGCAGGCTGAACTCCACGATCGTTGTCGGAACGCCGTCGCAGAACGGCATGCCGGCTTCCAACAAGGCGCAATCACGGCTCTCGGCGGCGGCCTGCTGCAGCAGACAGATTGCCGGCGGCGCCGCCTGGTGCTCGGCCGGCAGCCGGCGCAGCCATTCGAAGGCGACTCGCGGCCGACCGAGCTGCAGCTCGAGGCGCGCCATCTCGACGAGCAGGGCAGCCCGATCGGGCTCGGCGGCGAGGCGTCGCTCCAGCGTGGCGCGGCGCCGCTCGACAGGCAGCCGGGCCATCTCGACCATCTCGGCCTGCTCGGCAATTGCCTGGAAGCCGGCGGCGAAGCGGAGGGTGGCGAGTGGCACCCGCCTGGCGGAGTGCCGCTCGAACCTTTTTCGGACCTGCGCTGGCACTTTCGCCTCGGAATAGGCGGAGTACCTTTCCTCGAGCTGGATGAGGCGCAGAAAAACCGTTCTCACGCCCTCGTCGTCACCCATCTCGGCCTGCGCGATCGCCAGGCGTATCAGCCCGGCGGCCAGCCCGACCGGCTCCTCGAGATAGCCGAAGCAGGCGATGCGCAGCTGCCGGGCAGCGGCCGGCCAGTCGCCCGCTGCGAAGGCCTGGACCCCGGCCTCCATCCGGTTGCGGTAGAACGAGTCCACGGCCGCGGCGGCCGGTGACGGCGCGGTCACCAGCACAACCAGGATTGACGCACTGCAGAAGGCTGCTTTCATAATTGTGGTCGACTCAGGAGAGCGGGCGGTCTTCGATGACCGCCCGAGGGTTGTCGAAGCAGAGCCGACGGGCGGTCCGTTCGCCCCAGCGGTCGGTAATCATCGCACAAGCGTCGGCCAGGTCTGGCGGCCGCCACCGAATCGAGTGAGCGTCGCTGGCCACGAAGTGGATCAGCCCGTGATCCAACAGATCGCCAGTGACGCGCGCCAGCGAGCGGCCGAATCTGCCGGTAAGGCTGCCGGCGGTTACTTGCATCAGGCCTCCAGCCTCGATTAGCTCCTGCATCGCCGCGGCATCGGCGCCGAGAGCCGGAATGAACTCGGGATGGGCGAAGATCGGGCGCCAGCCGTTCAAGCGGAGCTCGTGGGCAATCTCGTGCGGGTCGGGTCCGCTGCCCTCGCGGGAAAGCTCCAGCAGAAGGTAGCGCGAGCCGGCCAGCGACAGGAGGCCCGACTCGTCCGTCGCGCCCAGCGCCTCCAGAAGGCCCGAGTCGACTCGAATCTCAGCTCCGAGTGCCAGTCCCGGGCGTTGGCCCAGCGCGGCGCGCAGATCTTCCAGGCGGGATTCCAGCCGCCCGGTCTCGCAATTCCACCAGTTGGGGTGTCGCTGGTGGGGAGTGGCCACGATGACGTCACAGCCTGCGGCCGCGGCCAGGCGGCACATCTGCGCGGCCTCCTCCGTGCTCGCGGGACCGTCATCGACTCCCGGCAGGACGTGAGCGTGAAGATCGATCATCAGGCGGCCGGGTCGGCCGCTGCGTCGCCCTGGTCGTCGCCGTAGGGCTCATACGCGTAGTGGTAGGAGTAACGGCGACCGTAGCTGCCGGTGCGGATCGGCTCATAGCCGTTGAGCAAGCTGCCCAAGACCCTTACGCCCGCGAGCTGCAGGTTGACGCAACAGGAACGGGCGTCGCTGCGGTGCACCTTGCCGGCGCGAAAGCAGAGCAGGACCCCCTCGCTGAGCTTGCTCGCCAGGATGGCGTCGGTCACGGCGAGCACCGGTGGTGAGTCGATGATCACGAAGTCGAACTGCTGCTTCACCACCTGGACGAGGTCCACCATGGCCTCGGAGGCCAGCAGTTCGGACGGGTTTGGCGGGCTTGGTCCGGATGGCAGGACCGACAGGTACTCGACTTGGGTCTGCTGCAGCGCCGCCGCCAGATCCAGACCCTCGGTCAGCGAGTTGACCAGACCGGTGCGGTTGGATACCTCCAGGATGCGGTGCAGTCGCGCCTTGCGGAGGTCGGCGTCGATCAGCAAGGTCTTGCGGCCGAGCTGTGCCATCACCACCGCCAGGTTCAACGCCGTGGCGGTCTTGCCCTCGCCGGCCTGGGCCGAGGTCACGGTGCAGACCCGAAGGCCGCCGACGGTCGACAGCAGGAGCGCCGTGCGCAGCGAGCGGTAGGCCTCCGAGATGCCGAGCCGCGGGCTCAACGCCGGCAGGAGCTCTATCCGCGAAGGCTCCTCCGGCGGGCTCTTGCCGCCCTTCTTGCGTCGCCGGCCGTAGCCGTAGTAGCGCCCGCCGTAGCGCCCACCTTGCCGCCGCGAACCTAGTAGGGGGACGACCGCCAACACCGGCACCCCGAGGAGCCGTTCGAGCTCCTCGGGGCTCTTGACGCTGCGATCGAGAAAGTGCAGCAGGAAGACGATTCCGATCCCCAAGACCAGGCCGCCGCCCAGACCCCCCGAAAGGTCGTTGCGCAGCGACGGGCGGAACGGTGCGGTGGGCACGAGCGCCCGATCGATGACGCGCACGTTCGATTCGCGAGTCGACTGCAGCCGCGCCGTCATTCCGGCCTCGGATTGGCGGCGCAGCATCTGGTCCATCAACTCGCGGCGGGTGGTGATCTCCATGTCGATGTTCTTCATCTGCACCGACGCCGAGCTGAAGGCCATCGCCTCGTCACGGGCGGCTTCGAACTGGGACTTGAGCGAACGCTCACGGCGCAGGGCCGCTTCCAGGGCGGTCCTGGCCTGCCGCCGCAGCACATCCACTTCGTCGTTGATCAGCTCTTCCAGGTCCCGCCAGCCATCCGCGATACCGCCCTTGAGGTCGACCATGTCCGGATGGTCGGGCTTGTAGATCGAGAGCTTCGCCTCGTAGTCGCGCTCGAGCGCTACGAGCGCGCGCCGCGCGTCGCGAATCGAGGGCGTCGGCCTTGCCTCGGCGATCACCGCCGCCGCCGTGGACTGCAGCTCGTAGGAGCGCGCTTCGAGCTCGACCCGGTCGGCGATCGCCTGGGTATAGCTGCGGTTGATCTGGCCGATCCGTTCCAGGATCTCGTTGGATTCCGGATCCAGGCTCACCATCTCGACATCGCGGCCGTACTCGCGGAGCTGATTCTCCTTGTCCTGGATCTCTTCTCTGAGGGCCTCGATCTGCTGGCCGATGAAGCTCGACGCCTTGCCCACGTCGGCGGTTCTGGTTTCGATCCCCCAGTCGATGTAGGCGTCGGCCACTCCGTTGGCGATCCTGGCGGTGAGCTTGGGCTCGGTGAAGACGAAGTCGAGCCGCACGAACTCGGTCTGTTTCACGGGCACGACTTCCAGGCCCGCCTGGATCTTGCCGGCCAGCGCGGCGAGCTGCCGAGCTTCGCTTTCCGGATCCTCGCTCCGACCGCCGGGGTTGAATCGGGGTTCGTCCTGGAGACCGAGATCCTGCACCACGCGCTCGGCCAGTCCGCGGCTTTCGAGAAGAAGGTACTGCGTCGGGAAGTACCGCACCCCGACCCAGGCGTCGAGCCAGGGATTCTCCGAGCCGATCCCCATCAGGCTGCGCTGTTCGATCTGCAGAGTGGTCTGGGTGCGATATAGCTGGGGCGTCATGTAGTAGCGAACGGCGCCGAGCGCCACGCCGAGCAGCGTGAGAATCAGGATGATCGGCCAGCGCCGCTGAAGCAGACGGAGGTACTCGTAGACGTCGAAGGCCGGCCCCTGGTTCGTTTCCAGAGCCTGCGCTTCCGGCAAGTAGACCTGCTGCTCCACCTAGAGGAACGACTCCTTGACCACGACCAGATCGCCGTCTTCCAGGGGCAGGTCGGGCTGCCGGCCCGACAGCAGCCGCTTGTAGTTGACCCGGATCTCGTAGCGCGTGCCGTCGTCTTGCAGCCGCTTGACGGTGATCTTCTGCGACGCTCTCTCAGAAAGGCCGCCGGCCCTGGCGATCGCGGTGAGCAGCGTCGGCTGCTGGCGGATGCCGAACTCCATCGCGCCGGTCGCTCCGACCTCGCCCATCAGATAGACGGTAAGCGGCGCGGCTTCGGTTACCCGGATCACGTCATTGGAGAAGATCGGGATGTTCACCGTCGGGTCGGCCCGGTCCAGCAGGTCGGTGAGCGAGATCGTCAGACTGTCGCTGAGGCCGTTCTCGGCGCGGCGGAGGATATGGACCTCGTCGCCGTGGCCGTCGAGCAGCCCGCCGGCGTCGGTCAGGGCGTCGAGCAGATTCCAGCGCCCCGACAGCTCGAGGGTTCCGGGCCGGCGCACGCTGCCGATGACCGAGATGGGGCGGGAGCGGAACTCGATCACTCGAACCGTCGCGGTGGCGCGTTGCAGGTAGGACTCCTCGAGGCGCTGCTTGATCGCCGCGGCCGCTTCGATGGTGGACATGCCGCCGACCGGAAGCTCGCCGATCAGGGGCAGGATCAGGGTGCCGCGGTCGCTGATCCGGCGTTCCAGGTTCAGGCTCGGCTCTTCGACCACCTGGATCTCGACGAGATCCTTGGCCCCGAGTCGATAGGCCCTGGCTTCCTCCGGCGACTGCGCCGCCCCGGCCGAGGCGATCAGGGCGAGCGCCGCCATGAGGGCGCGGGAGCGGAAAGCGGGCCGGCGGGCGGTCTCCGGACGCACGATACTCACGGCTACCACGGTAGCAGATTGCCGCCCAGGGAGATGCGGCTCGAGAGCGAAGTCAGGTCCCGGTCGAAGTCGGGATCCGAGGAGCGGCGCCGCGAGTCCGTGTAGCGCAAGTCTACCGTCAGGCGCGAGTTGACCCGCCACTCGAATCCCGCCCCATAAGCGTCGAAGTCGTCGCGTCGAACGACCAGATCGCTGGTGATGTCGAAGAACTCATCCGTGCCGACTTCGTAGAACAGCCGCAGCCGGCCGCGTTGCCCCGTCGCCTGCGCCAGCGACATCCCGGAGCGCTCCCCGTCGAAGGCGGCGCGCGGGTCCAGGGCAGAGAACTGGAGCTGGCGAGAGGCGTAGAGCGCCGCCGACAGTCGCTCGCTGAACTCCCAGCCGAGCTGGCCGATCCCCGTCAGCTGCTCGCGATCGGGCTCCGCCGTGCGACCCTGGAACTCGACCTTGCGCCACGCCGCGTCGACGTTGATCGACAACCGGTTTGCCTGCAAGCCGACCCTCAGCAGCGGCCCGAAGCTCTTGCTCGATCGTCCCGCGGGGTCCAGTTCGAAAGTTCCTTCCGCCTGCTCGACCCCGATGCCGATGCCGAGCCCGTTCTTGAGCTCGTAGCGCAGACCGGCGCTCAACAGTTCCGCGTCACGGTCCAGAAAGGCCACGTCCAACCCGGGGATCTGCTTCTTTGCCGCCTCGCCGAAGTAACGGATCCTGCCCGTCGAAGCGGCACCGAAAATCAGCAGAGGTCCTCGGGGGTCGATGTCGAAACTCAACTCGATGCGGTCTGACTGGATGTCCACGGGTACCTCGACCTCGCTGGACAGGCTGCTCTGAGTCGCCACCCGGCCCCCCTGCAGCTGGACCTGCAGCCGGTTGAACATGCCGAACAGCTGCAGGCCGAGACTCTCGTTCAGATTGCGCAGATCTTCCTGATCTCGCCACCAGGAGTAGTTGGCGTCGGCGAAGCTGCTGACCACGATCTTCGGCCCCAGATTCACCGAGGCGCGCAGCCCGGCAGAGGCCTGCGCGCGGAGGTCGCCCTCGGCGTCCTCCTCGCTCGAGTTGTAGATGTTGTCGATCCAACCGATATCGCCGATCGACAGCTGCGGGTCGATCCGGACCGGGCCCCAGCGCCAGCGCGCGTCCTGCAGGTCCTTGAGCAGGGCTTCCCGCGACTGTTCGCGGCGCTCGCCCAGGCTTCCGGGGACGATATAGGAGCCGTACTGGGCGGCCGCGGGGGCCACCGCGGCGACCGTCAAGGCGACAGCGCCGAGAAGCCGAATACAGGCAGGGCGCAGCCCTGGAGAGTCGTTCCTGGTCATCGTTGTCCCCCGCCGAGCCCTCGCGTATCCTACCCCAGCGTCACCGCGGGCGCGACGCGAGCAGGCGATGCCAGGCAGATCGATCGGCAGCGACCGGGTGGCGACTCTTCTGCTGGCCTGCCTGCTCTTCTGGGCGCCGCTGCCCGCCGGCAGCGTCACTCCGCTCGGTCAGTTGATCTTCCGCCTGGGGGCGGTCGCGATCGTGGCGCTGACGGTTCTGTCGCCGGCCGTCAGACTGGAGCGACGCCGGTTGCTGGCGGTGGCGGCGCTCACCGCCATCGCCTGTCTCGGCCTCGCGCAGTCCTGCCGCTGGCCGGAGCCCGCGGCGCGGCTGCTGTCGCCGCAACACGCCGAACTCTACGGCCAGGCGGCGGCGCTTGTCGGCGAATCCACGCCGGTCCATCTGTCGGTCAACCCGCAGAGCTCGCGCGCCTCGGCGCTGGCCTGGCTCGCCGCCGCCGCTCTTCTGCTGGCCGCCCAGTCGCTGGGGGCGTCGGCCCGCAATCGACGAGTCTTCGCGGCGGCCCTCCTGCTCGCGGCGCTGGTTCAGGGAGGCGTCTCGGTCGTGGCTGCGGGCCGCGCGAGAGGGGTTCTCGGCAGCCTGCTGCGACCCGAGGGACGGTTCCACGGCACGTTCGCGAACCCCAACCACCTGGCATTGCTGTGCGAGATTGGTATGGCACTAGCGCTGGCCTGGATGTGGTGGAGTGCCGCAGGCCGAGAGGCGCCGCGGATCCGCCGCGTCGTCGGCTGGACGCCGGCGGCGATGACGTGGCTCGCCCTGCTGGCCCTGGTGGTGCTGACCGGGTCGCGCAGCGGCATCGCCGCGGCGGCGGCGGGTACGCTGGCCCAGGTCCTGGCGCTGCTTCTGGCAGGCAGACGCCGACAGACGGTCGTGGTGGGGCTCATGATACTGCTCGCTCTGGGTGCGTTGGTGGCCGTCGGCGCCGCTCACGAGATCCAGCGCTACACGTCTGTGTCGCTGTTCGAGGACAACCTGCGCAGCCGGCTCGAGGTTCTCGCTCCATCGATCGAGCTCTGGAAGCGGTTCCCGGTCATCGGGACCGGCCTGGGGACGTTCGAGGACGCGTTCACTCTCGTTTCGCCCGCCCAGCTCTCGCGCAGCGTTTGGAATCGCGCCCACAACAACTGGGTCGAGCTGCTGGTGACGGGCGGCTTGGTGGCTTTCTCGCTGGCGGCGGCCGCTGGGCTGGCTCTGCTGGCGAGGATCTGGCAGGTCTGGCGCGGCGGGCGGCGAAGCGAGGAGCGGGCCGCCGCGCTCGCCGCGGTCGGGGCCATGGCGGCGGCTGGGATGCACGAGCTTCTCGACTTCG
>CALZJC010000086.1:10617-11679 GCA_945787525.1 Thermoanaerobaculia bacterium
CCCGCCGCTCGGATCGAACACCTCGAGCAGATGGGGCCCCTCGGCTACCGGCGACCGCAAGATGAGATCCCCGCCGGGCGGGACAAAGAAGGCTCCCTGCAGGCCGCCGTCCCACAGTAGCTCGACCGCCGCGCCGCGCGGCGGCAAGCGAAGGAACCGCAGTCTCACCCCACCGGCGGAGCGCTCGGGCCACAGCTCGAGCCGATGAACCCCACCCTGCCGCGTCCAGGCGGAGACCGGCCAGTTGGCGACGGACAACTCCTGCAGGCGCTCCCTGGCCAGCTCGGCCGCGGCCGGGTCGGCGTGCTCCGCCAGCCGAAGCGCGGCTCGCCAGTAGCGCGGTTGGGCCCGTCGCTCAGGCGGCAGGCGATCGAGGGCGCGCCGAGCTCCCACCAGGTCGCCCCGCTCGGCGAGCCGCTCGGCGAGCCCGATCCAGTAGCGATCCCAGCCGTCCAGCTCCTCGGCGCCGGCCTCGGGCGCGGGCCCCCGAGCCGTTTCGAGATCGCCCGCGGCGAGGGCGGTGATCGCCGCCTCGAGCGCCGGCAGGGTCGGCAGCCGGCGGGCGAGTTCCGCCATGACGGCGTCGCTCAGCGGGCAGCCGCTGACCGGGCACAGCGCCAGCGCCCACCTCAGCCAGCGGTACAGATCCCGCCGCAGCGGCGCATCGTCGATCTCGGCCGGCAGTGCGGTCACCGCGGCGGCGAAGCTCTCGGCGTGGGCCAGGCGGGGGGGGGCCGCCACGACGCCGCGGAGGATGTCCACCGCCCAGCCGCGCGCCCGCCCGGCCAGCCGCGCCCGGGCCCGGTCGATACGTTGCTCGAGGTCCCCGGGCAGCAGGGCCAGCCAGCGGCGCCGGGCGACGCAGTAGCGCTCCAGGTCGTCTTGACGGAGAAACTCCCTGCCCAGCCGTTCCCACGCCGCCGGGCGATCCGGAATCGGTTCCAGCATGTCGGTCAGGGAGGGCGCCAGGCGCACCCAGGTCGAGATCAAGAGGTCGAAGCTCTCCGTGTCTTTGAGAGCCCGTGCCAGCACCGGCTGCAGCTCCTGGCGTCCGGCGGCGGA
>CALZJC010000087.1 GCA_945787525.1 Thermoanaerobaculia bacterium
CTCGCCGTTGCGGAAATCCGCCTCACCCCGTTTGTAGAGGATGTCCGCGGCGCCCTCGGCGTCGACTGCGGCGTAGGCGTCGATCGCCGCGGCGGCCGCCTCCAGGTCCCCCCTCGCATCCTGGATGAGGAAAACCAGCCAGCGGCCCTGGACGCTGGCGGGCTCCAGGGCGCGGCCGTTCTCGAGCGTCGCCAACGCCTCGTCGTAGCGCTCCGCCCGGAACTCCAGGGTCGCCGCGGCGAAGTGGGCCGCGGTCAGCCCGGGATCCAGCTCGAGGGCCTCGCGGAACTTCGCCGCGGCGGTCTCGGCGTCACCACCCTGATCGGCGATGACGCCCTCGTTGAAGGCGTGCACCGCCAGCTTGGGGGCCAAATCGGGATCGGTGCCCAAGACGCGCCGCATCTCCGCGACCCTGGCCGGGTCGCCCAGCTCACGATAGGCCTCGTAGGCGATGCTTTGCAGATGCCGGTCGCCGGGCTGCGCGGTGAGAAACGTCTCCGCCGCCTGCGCGGCCGCCGCCCAGTCGCCCTCGTCGAGGTAGATGTCCGCCAGCACCCGATAGGGCTCCAGCAAGGCGGGGTCGGCCTCCAGTGCGGCGAGGAAACTCCGCTTGGCCTTTGCCTTGTCACCCGCCTCGAAGGCATCGGCGCCGGCGTTGAACGCCCGCGCGGCCTGGCTGCGCCGGCCGGCAGCGGCGTCGAGAAGCTGGACCGAGACCACCGGGCTGCCGCCCGCCGCAACGCTCAGCGGGCTCTCGAACCGCGCATAGCCTTCTCCTTCGAAGCCGACCAGATAGTCGCCCGCGGCGACGGTGATCGAGAACCTGCCCCGCCTATCGGTGGCCGTCGTGGCCTGGGTCCCGTCGGCGGCCTCGAGGGTGATCTCGATGCCCGCCAGCGGCTCGCCGGCCAAGCTCGTCACCGTGCCACTGACGGTACCGCGAGCCGCCCTGCGGGCGGCATGGCCCGAGGTGGCGGCGAGCAGGGCGATGAGCGCCGCCACTGCGACTGTCGCGCTCCGGGCCCTCCGGCCACCCGCGACTTCACACTCTCCTGACTTCATCGGCCTTCTCCTCGTCGGTCAAACCAGCGCAGGAAGAGTATCCGAAGCGATCGCCAACGACCCGGGCACAACCCGAGTCACCCGTATACTGGCTGCCGTGAGCGCCTCCAGCCCACTGGCCGACTTCTCCTCCGAAGCGATCACCCGCAGCATCCGGGTCCACGTCGAGCCACAGTTCGATCCCCACCGCTCGCACCCCGCCGGCGGTCAGTGGTTCTTCCTCTACACCGTGACGATCGAGAACCGGGGCCGCGAGACGGTCCAGCTGCGCAGCCGCCACTGGGTGATCACCGACGGCACCGGACGGGTCGAGGAGGTGCGCGGCCCCGGAGTGGTGGGCAAGCAGCCCGTGCTGGCACCCGGCCAGTCCTTCAGCTACACCTCCGGCTGCCCGCTACGCACCGACGTGGGCAAGATGGAGGGCAGCTACCAGATGGTGACGAGCGCCGGCGAGTCCTTCGACATCGCCATCGCGCCGTTCACCCTCTGCGCCCCGGGCCTGGTGCACTGAGGCGCCCCTCCAGAAGCGCCTAGCGAAGGCCGGGCTAGGGCACCTCGTCCGCGTCCTCCTGGTCGTCCCGGTCAGCGGCCGGTGGCGCCGTGGGCTGGCCCTCCTGAGCGCCACTCATCATCGCCATGGGGCTCGCCGTCGGCGTTGCGCTCGTAGATCGTCAGGTACTTACCCTGGTCTTCGATCTCGTCGGGCATACCCGCCATCTCGAGAGTGATGGCGAACTTGCCGATCTCGATCACCTGGTCTCCGGCCTGCCAGACCTCGGTCGGCTCGCTGTCGAACGAGAGCACCTTCATGCCGGCGGCGCTCATCTGCTCGTGGCTCTGCCGGAAGGCGTCGATGCCCTGCATCCGGGGGCCGTAGTTCGGTAGCGAGATGGCGCCCTCGGCGTACATGCCGAGCAGGTACTCGACGTCGTTCTCGACCATCGCCTCGGACAGGGCGTCGCCGATGGCCGTGACCTCCTTCATCAGGGTCTGCTCGTGATGTTCCGCCAACGCGCCCCCAGCCACCCCCAGGACGAGAAGAGCCGCTACAACACAACGGAGTGTACGCATCAGATGCCTCCTCAAAAGGTCGTTCGCGGGCAAGCCTAGCATCGACCTCCCATGGCGAGTGCGTCGTGATGGCGCTACCTCTCCCAGCTGATCCCGAACGACGGCATGATGCCGAACCAGGCCTCCTCCTGGAAGTTGGCCAGCAGCCGCCCGTCCGGCTGTTCGGTCCAATAGCGTTCATCGATCTCCAGACCGCGCGGGTTCTCCCGGTCGTAGAGGTTCTGGATGTCGATGAACAGCGTCAGCTGCCCCTTGCCCACCGAGGTCGTGCGGCTGGCCCGCAGGTCGAGACGGTGATAGGCCGACAGGCGCTCGGCGTAGAACGGCCCGATGGTGTGGGACTCCTGCCACAGGCCATCGGCATCGCGCTCCAGCTCCGCCTCGACGGCGGTCGTCGGCCAGCCGGTGTGGTAGAGCCAGACCCAGCTCAGATTCCACTTGCGGGTCGGCCGGTAGTTGAGGTTGGCGGCCACCGCGTGGGTCTGATCGATGGAGCGGTACTGCCAGCGGCCGTCGATCTCGTCCTGGATCGACGACAGCGTGTAGCTCAGCCACCAGTCGAGCTTCCGTCGGCTCGGTCCCCGCAGGTGCAGCTCGACGCCTTCCGCCAGCACCCGGTCGGCGGCGATGCGGATCAGGTCCGGCTCGATCTCGGGGATCGGGTTGAAGGTGTTGAACAGGGTCTCGAAGCGCGGTATCGGGTCGCTCACCTCGCGCCGGTAGGCGTCGACCCGCAGCCGGTGATTGCCGGGCAGCTCGCGCTCGTAGCCGAGGGTGATCTGGTCGGCGCTCTGCGCCGGATGGAAGTCGCTCTCGCCGTACTGGACGTTCAGCTCGTGCACCCTCTGCGACTGGTAGAACCGCCCCCACCCGGCGCGCATCAGGCCCGCGCCACCCAGGTCGTAGACCAGGTTGAGCCGCGGGCTGACCTGGCTGTCCTGGGTGATCGTCTGCTCGTCGTAACGGGCACCCAGCTCGGCGGTCAGACGCTTGCCCAGCCGCAGGCGATCGGCGGCCCACAGCCCGTACTGCTCGCCGTCCAGCCGCTCCTGAAAGCGCGTCGAGCGCCGCGGTGGCGGGAACCGCGGATCGTCGATGAAGTTCTCGTCGACGATGTCGTTGAAGTAGTCGTACTCCACGTCGAGGCTCCGCGCCTCGAAGCCCCACTTGAGAAAGTTGCGATCCGAGAGGCTGAACGTCCAGTCCTGACGCAGACCGAGCACGTCGAGCTGCCGATCGTCGTCCATGGCGATCAGTTCGTCGTATTCACTCCACCGCAGGGAGCGGTCGCGGTCGATCCGGGCGGCCGACAGAATCGTCTGGACGACCGTGCGCTGCCCGACAAACGCCTGGTGGTCCAGGCCAAGGTTGAGATTGCCAAAGCCGGTTCGCACATCGGTGGTCTCGGCGCCGTCCCGCTGATCGATGATCAGGTCGTCATCGGCCAGCAGCACCTTGAACGACATCGCCTGGCTCGGCGACAAGTCGCGCTCGACCTTGCCGAACATGTCCCAGTAGCGCGGCGACCAGTCGTCGTCCTCGCCCTTGCCCTGCTCGTCGCCGACGAAGCTCATGATCAGGTCGAGGTAGCCGCGCCGAACCGAGGCCAGCCAGCGCCCACGGCCGTCGCTGAAGGTACCGGAGCTGCCCGCCCAGGCGTTGGCGAAGCTGATGCCGAGGCTCGTCCGACCCTCACTCGGCCGCCGGGTCCACATATCGAGCACGCCGCCCATGCGGTCGCCATACTCGGCCGAGTAGCTGCCCGGCGTCAGGTCGACGCCGCCGATGATCGCCGGATCGACGACATTGAAGATGCCGTCGAGATCCTTCAGGTGGAACGGCTCGAACAGCTCGAGGCCGTCGAGACGCACCAGGACGTCGTCGTGCATGCCTCCCCGCACGCTGAAGCGGGCGGAGAAGTCCTTCGCCGAGGTGCCCGGCAGCACGGCGATGGCGCGGTAGAGATCGTCGCCGAAGTGCGGTAGCTCGGTGATCTCCTGGCGGTCCATATTGACCACCGTGATGGGCTCCTCCCGCAACAGCGAGTGCTTCGCCGTAACGTGGATCTCCTCCACCGGCAGCGGCACCGCGGTCAGGCGGAAAGCGACTTCGGTCGCTTGACCGGCCAGCACCACGACCGACTCCAGGACCTCGATCGTGTGGCCCGCCGCCCTGGCCTCGAGCCGGTAGTCGCCGGCAGGCAGGCCGGCGAGCTCGAACCTGCCGTCGGCATCGGTGCGGGTTTCGCGTTCCAGCGGCTGCAGGACGATCGTCGCCGAACCGAGCCCGCGACCCGTCTGATCCGAGACCGAGCCCCGGATCAGCCCTTCAGCCGCCGCCGCAGGAGCGGCGACGAGGGCGTCTGTCGGCCCCGCCAGGGCGAGGATCAGTGAGGTACCAACCAGCCAACGACCTGTCGTCTTCACCAGCGCCTCCTTTCGGGCTCCGCGCTCCGGCTACTCCGTCTCTTTGGCGGCAGGAGCTCGCCCTCTGTCGGGTTAGCGACAAACCGCCGGAAAACCCGCGGCCCCGGGGGCACCCCACCGTTGGCCGGGGCAGCCGCCAGAGCTCGGCCGACTAGAATGCCGCTCTCGGCCACCCTGAGTCCCACGCGGAGCGCTGTCCACCATCCGGAGGAAAACGATGGCTCGACTGACCCACATCCTACTCCTCGCACTGCTTGCCACTCCGGGCTCTGCGGCGTCGACCCGCGACCTGCTGCTGGCGGCGCGTTCCGGCGATCTGGCGCAGGTGCAGCGCCTGGTCGAGGCCGGCCTGCAGGTGGACAGCAGCGACAGCTGGGGCACCACCCCCCTCGCCCTCGCCGCCCGATTGGGTGAGGTGGAGGTGGTGCGGTATCTGCTCGACAAGGGGGCCGACCCGAGCGCCCGCGAGGGCTTCTTCGGCGCCAGCGTGCTGGACTTCGCGCTCTGGACCGGCGAGCCGGAGTTCGAGATCGCCAAGCTGCTGCTGGCGGCCGGCGCCGAGGACCGGGCGGCGGCGCTGAGCCGGGCGCTGCAGCTCGGCGACGCGGATCTGGCTCGGGTGGCGGCACACAGCGGACCGGTGCTCGAATCGGAGGCGACCGAGCTGCGCGCCCGCTTCGCGGGCACCCCAGGAGAGCTGGCGGCGATCCTGGCGGCGATCGAGACCCGGCCCGACCCTCCACCGCCGGCATATTCGGCCGCCGAACTCGCTGGGTTCTCCGGTCACTTCGAGAGCGGCGACGGCAAGAACACCGCGGACGTCGCGGTGCGGGAGGGGCGGTTGACGCTCGAGCAGGCGAGCGAGCAGACCGCGCTGGTGGCCGTTGCCGACCGGCGGTTCCGCGGCAGCGAGGGCAAGGTCACGGTGCGGTACTTCGGCCGGGCCGGCACGATCGAGGGGATCTCGGTCGAGCGGCCGGGCCAGGAGCCGGTTCGGCTGCGGCTCGGCAACGTCGGCCCGGTGGTCGAGTTGACTGTGCCGGCCAAGGCCCCGCTGAGCCCGCAGGCGGCGCCGACGGTGCACTGGCCCGGATTCCGCGGCGCCAACCGGAGCGGTATCGGTGACGGCGCGGAGCCGCCGGTGAAGTTCGATCTGGCCACCGGCGCCGGGGTCGCCTGGCGGGTCGGGCTGCCCGGGTTGGGCAACTCGAGCCCGGTGGTCTGGGGGGACCGGATCTACGTGACGACGGCGGTGGCCGAGGGCGGCAGCGTGCCGCTGCGGACGGGGCTCACCGGCAGCGGCGACGAGGTCGAGGAGGCCCGAGAGCACCGCTGGTTGGTCCTGGCGTTCGACAAGGCGACCGGCGAGGAGGTCTGGCAGACGGAGGTCGGCCGGGGGGTGCCGCTGACCAAACGGCACTTCAAGGCGACCCAGGCGAACTCGTCGCCGGTGACCGACGGCGAGCACCTGGTCGTGGTCTTCCCCACCGCCGGGCTGGCCTGCCTGGGGATGGACGGGCAGGTCCACTGGAAGCGCGAGCTCGGTGGGCTGAATGCCGGCGGCTTCAACGATCCCGGGCTGCAGTGGGGCTTCGCCGCCTCGCCGGTCCTCCACGGCGGCCGGGTGATCCTGCAGGTCGACATCCACGACGGGCCGTATCTGGCCGCCTGGGACCTGGCCACCGGCGAGGAGCTGTGGCGCACCGAGAGGCCGGACGTGGCGCCGTCCTGGGCGACGCCGGCGATCTGGCCGACGCCGGACGGCGACCAGCTGGTGGTCAACGCCTCGATCATCCGCGGCTACGACCCGGCGACGGGCGGCGAGCTCTGGAGCCTGTCGCCGACCTCCGTCCAGGTGGTCGCTTCGCCGGTCATCGGCGCCGAGCTGCTCTACGTCTCCTCTGGATATCCGCCGGCCCGACCGGTCTACGCGGTCGCGCCGGGAATCCGCGGCCGGCACCACATCGAGAGCGGCGGCGAGAACCCCGCCCTGGCCTGGCATCACGCCCGCGGCGGGGCGTACATGCCGACGCCGCTCCTCTACCGGGGGCTGCTCTACATCGTGCACCACAACGGACGGCTCGAGGCGCACGACGCCGCCACCGGCGGCACGGTCTACCGGCAGCGGTTCAGCCGGGGAGGCACCAACACCTCCTCGCCGGTGGCTGCCAACGGCATCGTCTATCAAGGGACCGAAGAGGGCACTCTCTACGTCTTCGCCGCCGGCCCCGACTACCGGGAGCTGGCGGTGCACGACTTCGGAGCGCCCCTGATGGCGACGCCGGCGATCTCGGAGGGCGTTTTGCTGGTCCGGACCCCGGGAGAGCTGATCGCCCTGCGGCGGCCCTAGCGGGTGGCGAATTCCACAGGCTCGGCCGCCGGCCGCGTACTATGATTGCGCGACCTCTGGCACGGGCCTCGAGGCAAAGGCCGGCGCTCGACCCGGACAGTGGCCACGTAGCGATGAAGCGCATCAGCCGCAGGGAGTTGCTCAAGGCCGTTCCCCTGGGCGGTCTGGCCCTGCTGCTGGAAGGGCCCGGGGCGCTGCGGCGCGCGCAACGGATCGTGACCACCGCCGCACCGGAGGTCGAGGCCGAGTCCATCGACCCGATCGCCGACGAGGGCTCGCGCCACAGAAGCGAGCACGATCCGCTGCACAAGATCCGGGACTTCGACCGCACGTATCCCGATGACTATCTGCTGGGAGGATCGCGGCTCGAGCTGCTGGCGACGACCGCGGCGCGGCTCGAGAGGGCGGTCCGCATCATCGGCCATGGACATTTCAACCTGGTCTCCTTCGACGACCTGCTGCGCTACGCCCTCCGCTACGAGGAGATTGGCGCTTTCTCGCCGGCCGAGCTCCGGTTTCTCGACGAGATCTTCCACACCGACGCCGCGCTGTACGGCTTCTACGGCCAGAAGGTGCTGACCGACCAGGTTGCGAGATTCAACGCCCGCGACGTCGAGCGCATCGCCTCGACCGGTCACTACCTGCTGCGCGGCGAGCCGCTGCAGAGGTACGAGAGGATCCGCCAGGACCTCGGCGACAAGGTCTTTCTGACCTCGGGCGTCCGCGGCGTGGTCAAGCAGTACCAGCTCTTCCTGTCCAAGGCCGTGACCACCGGCGGCAACCTGTCGCAGGCCTCGCGATCCCTGGCACCGCCGGGATACTCGTACCACGCCATCGGCGACTTCGACGTCGGCCGGGTGGGCTTCGGCCTGAAGAACTTCACGGCGGATTTCGCCGAGACACCGGAGTACCGGAAGCTCATCGACCTGGGCTACGTGGACATTCGCTACACCAAGACCAATCCCTTCGGCGTGCGGCACGAGCCGTGGCACATCAAGATCGCCTGAATCGGCAGGACCCGACCGAGATGACCGATCACGACCAGCAACGCCTCTGGCACCGCGTCGCCTCAAAGCGGCCCCTGGCCGTCGGCATGCTCGGTGCCCTGATCGTGGTGCTGATCGTCTGGTCGATAGCGCCGGCCGAGCCGACGCCGGTGCCGCCGGCGCTGCCCCAGCCGGCACACCTCGAGCCGGCGCCGATCCCGCAGACGCCACCGGAGACCGAGACCCGGCAGCCGTCCGAGCCGCAGCTCATCGTCGAGCCCCCCGAACCGGCTCCCGTGGACCCATCCGATGAGCGCCAGGAGGTCCTGCAGACCTGCGAGCTCATCGCCGGCAAGCTCGGTAGCGTCTCGCTCGAGGACTGCGCCGAAAGCAAGCTGCGACTGTCCGGGGCGCGATCCCGGAAGGGCACGCCGATCCTGATGGCCGAGTACCCTCCGCTGACCGAGCGCCAGCCGCTTGGGCGCGTGCTGCTCTTCGGCGGCATCCACGGTGACGAGCTCTCCTCGGTCAGCATCGTCTACGGCTGGCTCGAGACCCTCGACCGCTTCCACTCGGGCCTGTTCCACTGGCGCATCGCACCGCTGGTCAACCCGGACGGCCTGCTGCGCTCCAAGCCGCAACGCATGAACGACCACGGCGTCGACCTCAACCGCAACTTTCCCAGCCCCAACTGGAAGGTCGAGGCATCGGACTACTGGATCCGCCGAACCTCGCGCAACCCGCGCCGCTATCCCGGCGAGGCGCCGCTGAGCGAGCCTGAGTCGCGCTGGCTGCACGAACAGATCGAGACCTTCCAACCGGCGGCCATTGTCGCCGTGCACGCGCCGCTGCACGTGCTCGACTACGACGGGCCACCGGACCCGCCCGAGCGCCTCGGCCCGCTCCATCTGAAACAGATGGGTACCTATCCGGGCTCCCTGGGCCGCTTCGCCGGCGTCCATCTGGACCTGCCGGTGGTGACCCTGGAGCTGCCCAGCGCCGGCATCATGCCCACCCCCGCCGACCAGCGCAGGATGTGGGTCGACCTGGTCGCCTGGCTGCGGCAAAACGTGCCCAAACAGAACGCCGTGCAGGTCGTCCAGGTCAAACCGGCCGCCACAGTCGCGGCGACGAGCGCCGAGCGCTAGCCGCCCGCCAGATGACCTGGATCGAAGAGCTCCCCTGGTCCATCGTCATCCTGGCCTGCCTCACGCTGGGCCTGGCCCCGTTCGCCCCGCCACACATCTGGGAGAAGCTCCAGATGCTGGCGCAGGGACGGCTGGTGCGACCCATCGACTGGTTCGACCTGGTCTTCCACGCCGCGCCCTGGATCCTGCTGCTGCTCAAGGGCGCCCGGACGCTGATCAAGTAGCCCGGGGCTGGGCCTGAACCGACCGGAGCAGCTCCAGGCACCGGAGGCTGATCGCGCGCCAGGTCAGGCAGTCGAGCGTAAAGGTCTGCAGGCGTTCTCCCATCGCCCGTGCCGCCTGCGGGTCTCGCAGCGCCGCCCCGATGCCTGATCTCAGGCCTGCCGCGTCAGCCGGCACCGTGATCACGGCGCCCATCTCGTCGAGTTGCTCCAAGCCGCATCTGTCGGTCGCGACCACTCCGGTGGCTGTGGCGCCGGCCTCCGCGACAACGATGGACATCGCTTCGCGCCGCGACGGAATCACCAGCAGTTGCGCGGCGTGGAGCGCCCACGACTTGCGTTTCGTGTCCAAGAAGCCGAGAAAGCGCACGCGATCTTCGATGCCGCGGGTGCGAGCCAAGCGCTCCAACTGACCGCGCATGGCTCCCCCCGGTCCAGCGAGCACCAGCATCAGCCCGGGGCGCTCCCGGCTGAGCTCGGCGAACGCCTCGACCAGAAGATCGGGCCCTTTGATCGGTTCCAGCCGGCCCAGAAACAGGATGAAGGGGGCATCGGAAAGAGCGAACTGGCGACGGAACTCGCGGTCGGCGCGGAAGCGGCACTCTTCAGGCCGGATTCCGTTGGGGAGAACAGCGATCGACTCCTTGTCGACGCCGATGCTCTGCAGCTGCCTGCTCTCCTCCTGCGTTATCGCCATGACCCGCGCCGCCCGGCGCAGGATCTGGCGGCCGACAACCGCCTGATAGAGGCGCTTGAGGAATCTCGAACGCCCGATGATCGGAAGTGTGCCGCAAGGACTCACGACATACGGCCTGCCGAGCCGGACGGCCGTCCACCATACGATCGCGCTCAGGATGGACCAGTAGGACATCAGATGGACGACCTGAGCGTCGCGCACGAGTCGCCGAACCAGGCGGTATCTCGGCAAAGGCACTTTGAAGCGTCGATTGAAGGTCGGCAAGGAAACGACCTCCACGCCGGCGAGATCCTCTCGCCGTTCCCGGGTCAGTCCCCCCCTCAAGGTCAGCAGTACCACCTCGACGCCCGGCATCGCCCCCAACTCCCGCGTGATCTGAAAGCAGCGCTGTCCGGAACCGCCTCCCAGGATCGGATGCAGGTTGTGGTTGACGTGGAGAATCCGCAAGCTGTCCTGCCCTTCAGCGTTCTGAGCCAGCCGCCCAGGTGACCGTGTGCCCCGAATCCTACCGAGGCAGGACTCAGAACTTCAGGTTGTAGTCCAGTCGGAAGCGGTTGCCGTCCTGGGGACTGGTAATAGCTTCGACCAGGTAGAGCCGGGCGACGAGGTTCTGTCCGGCACCCAGACCGCGGGCGTAGCGAAGCTCGAAGCCTTCAAGATCGCTGGAATCGGTCTCGGCCGACGAACCCCAACGGACCCAGTCGTCCTGGGCGAAGGAGGCGTTTACGGCCAACGCTTCGATGTGCGCGTAGTAGATCCCAACGAGCCAGTCACCGCGTGCCTCGGTCTGCCCCCAGGCGATCGAGGCGACCAAGGCGTCTGTCTCGTCGCGGTTGGCGAACCCGAACGGGTCCGCGACTTCGTAATCCCGGTCGTTGTGCATGAAGTCCAGACCGAGCACGAGCGGGCACCCTCTCGCCGTGCGCCTGCCCTGGGCGTTGATCACCCAGATGCGGTAGTCGCGCAAGCCGTTGCCCTGGCGCAGGGTCGCCGCGTCGGGGTCCGAGACCCCGGAATCGAAGTCAAAGAGACCGGCCGCCAGTGTGAAGGCCTGCTTGGCGACGACGAGCTGAGCGCCGGCGAGGTTGCCGGAGAACTCCTGCATGCCTACGGGGAGCGTGAGATATGCCAGTCGGAAGTCCAGCTTGGTCTCGCCGGAATCGCCGAGCGCTCGGCTCAGACCTCCCGCAACTCCCGCCGGGGTCGCGTCGTCGTCCCAGAAGAACTCATTCGGTTTCCAGAACGGAAAGGAGCTCCTACCGACCCAGGCCCAGCGGTTGTCCTTCCTGGCGTGCAGATACCACTTGTCGAGATTGAAATCAGCGTCGCCGGTGTCGTTGTCGTCAAAGTCGACGACGGTGATGTGAGCCGACTGCTGACTGTCGTCGGAACCCGAACGCAGTCGAGTCCCGAAGGTCAGAGCGTCCGTTACCTTCCACGTCAGGCCGAGTCGCGCCCGGATTCGAAGACGCAGACGATCGTCACGCTCGCGGCCATCGGCTCGTTGCGAGTCGAAGTCCTGTTCGAGCCGTGCCCGGAAATCCCCGCCGAGCTCGACCTTGGCGTCGTCACCGAGCAGGGTCCCAGCGCAGACCGGACCCGCGAGGTGGACCAGACCGCCGGCCAGAACGATCGCGGCGATCGCCAGTGGGCTCGGCCCGCCTAGAGGGCGCTCCTGATCCATGGCCATCTGCCTATCCAAGCACGACGTGGATGCGGTGCGTGAGGCCGTCGTCGGAGAGTGGAACGAGCGCGTCTTTCGAGAGAGGAGTCTCGTCGAGACCGATGCTGGACACACCGCGGCAGACGGCATGAGGATTCTCGACGACGATCTGATAGAGCGTCTCGCCATGACGATAGTCGATCTCGAAGCGCTTCCACTCCCGGGGAATGCACGGATCGATGGCGAGAGCCGCGCCGCGCTTCTGGAATCCCAGAATCCACTCGAGCCCGGCGCGGTAGAGCCAGCCCGCGGCGCCCGTGTACCAGGTCCATCCTCCCCGACCGAGGTGCGCCGGAGCGGAATAGACATCTGCAGCGATCGCGTAGGGCTCCACCTTGTACCGGTGCGCGCTCGCGCGACGGCTTGCATGGTGAATCGGATTGAGGAGGTCGAAGAGATCGACGCTCTTGTCTCCCTCACCCAGCCTGGCGAAGGCGATG
>CALZJC010000088.1:0-10363 GCA_945787525.1 Thermoanaerobaculia bacterium
CTCGCGCTGGTCGCCCTGGCGATCTGGATCGTCGTGGCTCCGGCTCGAGCTGCGGGGTTTGTGAGGGGATTCGCGAGCTCCGCCCGAGCCCACTACACCGAACAGGTGCTGCGCCTGATCGCCGGTGCCGCGATTGTCGTCTTCGCGGCTGAGATGAGGTTTGCCGAGCTGTTCACCGTCTTCGGATGGCTCCTTGTGCTCACCGCGATCGGGCTTCTCTTGACGCCGTGGCGGTGGCACCGCCGATTCGCAGAGTGGGCGATCCCGCTGGCGATCCGGCACTTCCGGCTGTACGCGCTCGGTGCCTTCGTGCTGGGGACGCTCATTCTCTATTCTGCGCTGTAGCAGGGGTTGGGGAGTCGGACCCGCTCCGGTCTGGCGAGCGCGGCGAGAATGCCGAGGATGGCAACTCGGCGGGCGGCGGTGGAGTCCGGCTGGCGCTCAGCCGGCGACCGGCGTCGGCCCGGGCGGCTGGAAGCGGAGCTTCGGGTTGCCGCGCGCCCGCTCCAGGTAGGCCGAAAGCTCGACGACCCAGCGCACGGTGGCCTCTTGCAGGTCGGCCGCCCGCTTGAAGAGCGCCAGCGCCACCAACGCCTCACGATGGACCTCGAAGGTCTGGAAGACGGGTAGGACCTGCGTCATCAGGCCCTTCAGGTCGGCGGCGCGCCCCTGCTCGAGATAGACACCGGCCAGGTCCAGGGTCACCAGGGCCGCGTCGTAACCGAGCTCGCGACGCAGATACCCCTCCTGCACCTCGAGGAACGCCTCTTCGGCCCGCGGCAGCCGCCGCTGTGCCTGGGCCAGCTTGCCCTCGAGCCAGCGCAGACGCAGCATGCTCAGCCGCTCGTGGCGGATGGCGTACTGCGGCAGCAGCTCGCGGACCAGCGCCGTGGCCCGCCCGAGGTCGCCGCTCTCGCAACGAAAGACAGCCAGATTGTGCTTGGCGGCCAGTGCCATGCGCGGGTCACGGGCCGGATCGAGCAGCTCCAGGCCGCTTTCGATCAGCTGGATTGCCCGCTCGAGCCGGCCCGCGTGGCCGCGAAATCTGCCTTTGTCGATCAGGGTGCGGCCGACCCAGTGGTCATCACCCACCAGCCGGAATAGGGCAATCGCACGGTCGAACGAGCGCACCGCCTCCTCGAATCGACGCTGGTCGCCAAGCAGGTAGGCGACTCGGAGGAGCACGCGGGCCTCCTCCTGGGGATCGCCGGTGCCCTCGGCCAAGAGCCTGGAGGCCTCCCGCAGCTCGCTCTCGGCGCCCACCAGGTCCCCTTGGATGCGGCGGGTATTGCCCCGCGTGGAGTGTGCCCGCGCCCGCAGGTCTGCTACAACGGGAGCGGGGCAGGCCGTGTTCCGCAAGGCGGCGGCCAGCGCCACGCCGAGCTCCGCCAGCTCCCCGGCCTCCTGCGCGTCGTCAAAGCCAGCCTCGAAGGCGCGCTCGAGAACGATCTCGGTCAGTGACCAGGTCCAGAAGCGCCGGCTGTTCTGCGCCAGAACGAGCTGCCGCCCGGCCGGGTGCGCCTGCAGCTCGCGCAAGAGCACCGGGGCCGCGGCGCGTTCCGCCGCGATCGACTTCGCCACGGGCAGTAGACCGTCCAGCGCGCGCGAAAAGCCCTCTTCCAGATCTGCCGTCCGCGGCCGTGGTGGCGGCCAATGCTGGGCCGCCGCCGTGCGGCAGGTCGGACAGCCGGTCAACAGGTGGCGCACCGCCCGCCCGTTCTCCTCGGAGCAGAGCGCGCCGCGGAGGAACTCCTCGATCTGCCGGGAGCTGAGGTGTGCTTCAGACATTGGTGCGTCGGGCAACGATTCCACAGGACGTCAGGCGGGTTGTCAAGGAGGCGATGCATCGCTCCAGGACCTTGTAGGCACTCGAGGCTCGGTAACCGAGCCGGCGTGCCGCCTCCACCGGACGGTAGCCCTGCTCGTAGCGCAGCCGGAGCAGCTGCCGGCAACGGGCCGGCACATGGCCGAGTGCGGCGTCCAGATCGCGGCGCACATCGGATCGGGGCTGGTCGGGATCGACCGGCGCGGCGAGGCCCTCGAGCACGGCACTGTCCACGGCAGTGTAGAGCGCCCGGCGTCGCCCCTGCCAGTAACGCCGGCAGTGATTGCGCAGAACACCGAGAAACCAGCGCTCGGGGTCGCGCACCTCATGCCGCTTGTACAACAGCACCAGGAAGGACTGCTGCAGCAGGTCGTCAGCGTCCTGCTCGGGAATACGGAAATGGCCCAGCACCCGGAGCGCCCGCGGGCGAACGTTGCCGAGCAGGTCTTCCAGGTCGTATTCGATCCGGCTGGCGAGCGACATGATGGAGCTACTCTGCACGGGAGGTTACCACCTCCCAGAGCAGATCCACTCGGCGCACCCGGCAGCACATTCTGCGCGAACCCCTGGCCTACCCGGGCCGCCAGCCCGGACCGTCTGCCCGCACCGGCCGTGCGGCCGGTCCGGGTGAGCTCTCTCGGTACCGGCTTAGCCGCCGCCGCCGATGGTCGCACCTCTGCCTGCCTGGACTGAGGACTTGATCTTCATGCGCTTCACCTCCTTTCGCCGAGACCGCGCTGGATCTCGACCCCTTCTGTCCTCTTGTCTTGTTTGGACCCGAAAACCTGACAACGGGGCGAAATCGCCGGCCGGATCCGGAGACGGGTCGCCCACGTGCGAGGCGGCAGTCCGACCGCTCGCGGCCGGCGCAGACTATCCGGCAGCGCCCTACGCTACGATGCGGTGCGAGGGCAGCGTGATGAGCGAAGAACAGGCCGGGCGTTCCTCGCCCGGCCTCCTGACCGCCGGCGTCGTCAAGTACTACCGGTTCTGCGTCCTGCTGGTCGTCGCGGTCCTCGTCTTCGGGGTCCGGACCTTTTTCGCCCTGCCCCGCGCCGAGGATCCGGAGTTCGATGTAGGGGTCCTCCAGGTGCTGACCCTCTATCCGGGAGTCATCAGCAGCCAGATCGAGACGCTGGTCACGCGACCGATCGAAGACGCCATCGAAGAGGTGGAGGGCATCGAGACGATCGAGTCGATCTCTGCCGGTGGGGTCTCGCTCGTCGACATCCAGCTCGAGAACGAGGCGATTCCGGATGACGTTCTGGCGGAGCTCGAGGAGAAGATCGAGGAGATCCGTCATCAGCTGCCCGAGGGAGTGGGGGAGCCGGAGGTGTACGGATACAACACGGCCGAGATCCCGGTGACCATCGTGTCGCTGCTCGGCCCGCCCGACTACGCCCTGCTGCACCGCTGGGCCGAGAGGATCAGAGACGACTTGCGCACGATCCCCGCCGTCTCCAGGGTCGAGATCGAAGGGCTTCCCGAACGGCAGATTCTGGTCAGCGTGGACAACGAGCGTCTCTCCCAGTACCGGATTCCCCTCTCCGCCGTCGTCGAGAAGCTGCGTCTGGAGAATGCCGCCGTCGCCGGCGGGAAGCTGGATGTGGGGTCTCGACGCTACCTGCTCAAGAACCCCAATGAATACGGGAGTCTGGAGGAGATCGGCAACACGGTGATCGGCAGCCGCGAAGGCTCCGTGGTCTTTCTCGAGGATGTGGCCGAGATCGCGGATGGGTTCGAGGACGATCGATACCTGGTCAGAACGAATCGCCGCACGGCCGCGCTGTTGACGGTGATCAAGCGGGAGCAGACCAACACCGTGGCGGTGGGCGAGAGGGTGCGTCAACGGGTGGCAGAGATTGCGGCGGCCCTCCCCGAGGAGCTCGAGCTGCTGATCGTGAGTGATCGGGGCCTGGACGTCGCCGACTTCCTGGGCAATCTGGGATACAACGCCCTCGCGGCAGCCATCATCGTCATCGCCCTGGTGACCCTCTTCCTGGGGATTCGTCAGGCGCTGGTGGTCTCGGTGGCGATTCCGCTCTCGGTGCTGCTGGCCTTCATCGGCATGAGAGCGCTCTCGATCGAGCTCAACCAGGTATCGATCTTCGGCCTGGTGCTGGCCCTGGGGATGCTCGTGGACTGTGGTTTGGTGGTGGTGGAGAATATCGAGCGCCATCGGGAGGCCGGTCGCCCCCTCTACCAGGCGGTCACCCGGGGAGTGGAGGAGGTGCGGCTGCCCGTGCTCTCCTCCACTCTGACCACCATCGCCGCCTTCATTCCGCTGCTCTTCATGACCGGCGACATCGGCAAGTTCATCTACGCCTTGCCGATGACGCTGATCTTCTCCCTCGGCGGATCGCTGCTCGTGGCGGTCACCGTCATTCCTCTCCTCAGCTACGCCCTGTGGAAGAAGAGCCTCCCCTCGCGGCGCGCGCCACGACGGCAGGAGTCCCGACTCCTCGATGCCTACACCGAGGTCGCCAAGACCACCCTCAGGAACCGCACGGTCACGCTGTTGCTGGCCGTCGTCGCCTTCGCCCTGGCGGTGGCGGCGCTGCCGCGCCTCGGACTGCAGTTCTTCCCCAGAGCGGACAAAGACCTCTTTCTGGTCAATATCCGCCTGCCGCGAGAAGTCAATCTCGAAGCCACGGCCCTGATGACCGCCCAGGTGGAGGAGCTCCTCGAGCGGGAGCCGGGGGTCCGCGACTTCACCGCTCATATCGGCAAGGGCGGTCCGCGGGTCTACTACACCCAGAAACCCGAGGCGGAGTCACCCCACTACGCCCAGATTCTGGTCAACCTGGATGAGGGGCTGGCGGTCGGCGCGGAGGGCTACGCCGAGCGCTTCGAGAAGCGGCTGGCGCAGGTCGCCGGCGCCTCGGTCCAGGCGGAGATCCTCGAACAGGGACCACGCTCGGGCGCGGCGATCCAGATCCGACTCGTCGGCGACGATCTCGAGACCCTGGCGCGGTTGGCGGGGGAGGTTCGACGGAGGATCGAGGCGGTCCCCGGCCTGGTCAACGTGCGGGACACGCTGGGAGAGAAGAGCCCGCGGTTGATGATCGATCTCGACAAGGAGAAGGCGGGCCTGCTGGGAGTCGACACCTTCTCCTTCTCTCGGACGGTCTTCGCGGCGCTCAACGGCGAGGTGGCGACCCAGTACCGCCAGGCGGGCGAGGAGGTCCCCGTCGTCGTGCGCTTGAATCGGCGATCGATCCGCGAGGTCTCCGATCTGGCGGGTCTCTACGTGCCGTCGGGCGGTGGCGGTGTGGTGCCCTTTGCCGAGGTGGCCGAGGCGCACGAGCAGCTCGATTTCGCCGCCATCGACCGTCGGGATGGCGACCGCATGGTGCGAATCGACGGCGGTGTCCGGGGCCGATTGCCGAATGACGCGTTGGCGGACATCAGGCGGCTGCTGGCAGACTTTTCGCTACCGCAGGGGTACTCCGTGTCGCTCGGCGGCGAGAACGAGGAGATCGTCGAGGCCTTCGGCGCCCTGGGGCGGGCTTTTGTTCTGGCCCTGCTCCTGATCTACGGCATCCTGGCGCTGCAATTCAACTCGTTCATCCAACCGTTCGTCATCCTCTTCACCGTGCCGTTCGGCATCATCGGAGCGGTGGTCGGTCTCTTCGTCACCGGCAATCCCTTCGGGTTCATGGCCCTGATCGGCATCGTCAGCCTCACCGGCATCATCATCAACGACTCGATCGTGCTGACCGACTTCGCCAACTACCTGCAGCGCCAGCGGGGCAGAGGCATCAACGAAGCACTGCTCGAAGCGGGACGCATCCGGTTTCGGCCGGTGATCCTGACCAGCATCACGACGATGGCGGGCATGACCCCGCTGGCCATCTGGGGCGGCAGTCTCTGGTCGCCGCTCGCCAGCGCGATGATCTTCGGCCTCATGGGAGCTACGATCCTGATCCTGGTGGTGCTGCCGGTGATCTACTCGACGCTCATCGGTCAGCGTGAGAGGAACCGGCAGTTCCGTGTCTGGCCCGTCATCCTGCAGCGACTTCTGCGCCACGAACGGGTCGACGGGTGAGACGGTCAGGCCAGTCTTAGGGCTTGCGGTAGACCTGGATGCTCTGACCGTGCGCCAGGCGCTCCATGCCGGCGATGATCACCTCGTCGCCGGAGGCCAGCCCGTTCAGCACCTCGACCTCGCGGTCCCAGCGCTCACCGAGAACGACGGATCGCCGCTCGGCCAAGCCGTCGGCTGCCACAAAGACCGCGGCCTCGGTCTCGCCCCTGTCGATCAGCGCCTCGATCGGGACGACCAGGGCGCGGCTCTCGTCCAGGAGGATTCGGAGGCCAGCGATCATGCCGCTGCGCAGGCTCCCGTCTCGATTGTCGATGCGGGCTTCCACCTTGAAAGTGCGCGTCACCGGGTGGGCTGCCGTCGCCGTGCTGTCGACGACGCCGCGAAAGACCCGGTCGGGAAAAGCATCCGTGGCGGCCTCGACCGCCTGTCCCGGTTGGACCTTGACGATGTCCCGGTCCGGAACCTCGAGCACAGCCAGGACCTCCTGCATGTTCTCGATGATCACCATGGGTGAACCGGGGGCCACGAACTCACCCTGATTGACAGACCTCGTCGCCACCCGACCGGAGATCGGCGCCCTGATGCTGGCCTTGCGCAGCTGCTCCTGGAGCTGCCGGATCTTCGCCTGTGCCGACCTGTAGGCTGAATCCAGGGTCAGATACCGGCTGTTAGACTGGTCGACCAGGGCGCGCGAAACCACTCCTTGGTCGAACAGGCTCTGGGTGCGCTCGAAGTCCTCTTTGGCCAGATCGACCCGGTCCTTGCTCACCGCCGAGCGCGCCTCGTCGAGTTGCAGGCGAATGTCGGTGTCGTTGATCCGCGCCAGCAGGTCTTCGGTCTCGACCGTCAGACCCTCGTCGACGAAGATCGCGACAACCTGGCCGGGTATCTCGGCGCTGACCGTCACTGTGCGATGAGGCCGTATCGTGGCGCTGCCATCCACCGATCTCGCCAACTTCTTGGTCTCGACGGTGGCCACCTGGACGATCAGACTCTCGGCGGCGGCCTCGACCGTCTGCTCGGAGAGCGCTTCGGGCTCGACCTCGGGCGCCTCGCCGGGGCGCTCACGCAGGACAAAGAAAGCGCCCAGCGCCAGCACGAGGGCGGCGGTGGCGAACAGCGCCGGGCCGAGGCGCCTCCCCTTCTGCCGGTCGTCGCCGGCGGGCGAAACGCGCCGCGGCAGGTTACCGACGTCGAAGCCGGGCGGAACCCCCAGCCGCGTCTTGCCCAACAGCACCGCGTCGTCCTCGAGGTCCAGCCGTTGGTCCCGGGCGACGATCACCTGGTTGCCGATGAGGATCTCGTCTCCCGCGGCGAGAGGCTCCTGGCTGATCTTCCTGCCGTTGAGCAGGGTGCCGTTGGAGCTCCCCATGTCACGCAGATAGAAGCTGTCCCCCTCGCAGTAGACCAGGGCGTGCCGCTTCGAGGCTCTGCTGTCATCCACCACCAGGTCCGCATCCGGCGAGCGGCCGATGACGTAGCGCGCTCCCGCAACGATCCTCAGGCTCCGCCTCTGACCCTGTTGCCGGTAGACCAGGTAGAGGGCCGACGGCTCACGGTGCTGCTCGGGCGCCTGGCTCACGGGCCGTGGCATGGCACCCGGGGCGAGCAGCATGGTCTTGTCCGCCGCCGGCTGAGCGATGGAGAAGGTCAGCGTGTGCACGCCCAGGACGACCGAGGCGCGGTCGACCAGAAAGAGGTCCGGTACCTTCGTGTCACCGACCTTGATGCCGTTGGTGCTGCCCAGATCGACGATCTTGTAGGTTCCGGCCTCGCGGATGATCTCGGCGTGATACCGCGAACAGGCGTGGGAGTCGAGCACCACGTCGTTGGCTGCGTCGCGACCGATACGGATGCGGGGCGCATCGAAGCGCAGCTCCTGCTGCTGCCCCCGATCGTCGGTAACGGTGATCGCGATCATGGCCGTTGAAAAGGCATGTCCCGCGCCGCCGAGGCCAGGCTCACTCCGACAGGATAGCGACCCCCAGACCCAACCTCAAGTGCCCGGACCGCGCCGGGGCAGGATGGTGGATTCCGTGTGGCGCGGTCGCGGGCTAGCGGTCGTCCGCTCCGGAGTCCCTGTCCAGCCGGTCGGCCGTTTCGCTCGCCGCCCTGGCCAGCAAGTGCGGCAGGAGAGCGGATGTCGCGACGCTCGCCCGGATACCCCGGGCGACGCTGTCGCGGACCGACTGCGGCAGGGCCAGCAAGGGCAGCATCGTCGCCTCGAGGCTCACTCGGGCTGCCAGCTGCAGGAGCCGGGCGGTGGCCTCGACCGGAGCGACGGCCGCATCCGGCAGCTCCTGGCGCAGCCGATCTGCGTCTTCGGCCACCGTTGTCGAGCTTCGCGTCATCGCCGGATCCCAGTATCGCACAGGCATGCCAGAGGGTCGGCTGCGTGGCCGGGCTCGACTGGCCGGCGCGTCGGTCCGGGCGCGACCGTCCGGACCGCTACCACGGGCTGCTCAGCCGCCGTCCGCCGGGACGTAGTCGCGGAGGTGCTCGCAGACGACTTCCTCGGGAGGGAACCCGGACACGCTGCCGTAGTGGTTGCACGGCAGGATCACCGAGCGGTGGACCCACTGGTCGAGGAACAGGGTGCCGCTCTGGATGCAATACCGGTTGAGCTCGTCCGGATCGCGGACGCAGACGGCGGTCTCGATCTCCGGCACGTCGCTCAGCCGCGGGTACTCGTCGTAGCGGCAGTAGCCCTGCGGCCCCTGCCGGACCTCGATCCCGTCGTTCTGCACGAACGCCTTGCACGAGGCGCACTCCTCTGCGTCGATGTACTTGAAGTAGTGGTCGATCGACTTGGTGACGCTGGCGATCTCCCCGTTGGCGCACTGGGCCTTCACCAGGATCTCCTCGCTGAACGTGCACAGCGAGACGGAGGGGCAGAAGCGGGCGTCCGGTGAGAGCTCGGGGAGGTCCTCGTAGAGCGTGAAGTCGGCCACGCTGCCCACCGCCGGCCGCGGCGGGGTACTCCCTCCTCCGGCGGGCGCCTTCTCGACCCGCACGATCTCGGGGTCTTCGACGAACGGGCGATAGCCGTCGAGCTCGAGGCTCACCGTGTCGCCACGGGCGACGAGCAGATCGATCTCGGGCACCCGCTGGGCGAACGTGGCCAGCACAGCCCCTTCGTCGGTGACCAGGGTGAGCAGGAGACGGCTCTCCTCCGACCTCTTCTCTTCGACGACCCCTGCGGTAGGAGCAGGCTTCCAGGCGGCCGGCACCAGCCGGTCCCGCAGCCGCGGAAGCAGCACGACCGCCGCGACCCCGACGAGAATCCCCAGCAACAGAAGGAGGCTCTTGGCCCTCATGGGTGAGGACATCCTACTGCCGGTGGAAGGTGGCGGCAAGCGGACAAGTGTGACGCGCCGTCAAGCCACACCCCACAACGGTTCAACGAAGTAGCCATGTGCAGAGGATTGTGAATCCCCCTGGCAGAGGAGGGGCGCGCGTATACTGGATTCAAGGGGTTCGGGGAGCGCGTCAGTCCGGGATCCTCCCGGACCATCCCGACCAACGTTCGCCGGGCCCGTTCTCCCCCAAGGACGCCTCTGCGAAACCGTGTCTGGGTTAGCCAGCCCCCATTTCCATCCGCGAGGGAGCCAACCATGTCGAGATTCTCACGCTGGATTCTGCTCGCGCTGGGCCTAAGCCTTGCGTGTGGTCAAGCGCCCGACACGGAATCGCCACCGGAAACCCCACCGATCGAGGACGTGACGGTCTTCTACGGCACCGATCGGGCTCGAAACGAGGAATGCCGGGATGCCAGACTGGCGCCGCGTTCAGACTGCGACGCGGTGGACTTCTACGGGGCCGAGCACTCCGGCGAGCTCGAGGTCGGTACAGTCACGGTCTCGATACCGCCGGGGCACCAGACGGGCAAGATCGAGCGGCCGCTCTCCGTGTGGAAGGTTCGTTTCCCAGAAGACCCCGCCAAGCACGTTGTGATGGACGAGCCTCAGCCGGTGTCTCGGGCTCCGGTAGGAGAGCGAGAGTCGGCGAAAGCCGAGTATCGGGAGTGGCAGGACCTCCTCGGGCAGACCGGCTTGGAGGTGGGCTTCCTCTACGTCCACGGCTACGCCACGAGCTTCGAGGACGCGACCTACCGATCTGGACAGGTGGCCTACGACCTCGACTACATGGGAGTTCCGTTTCTCTTCAGCTGGCCATCGCAGGGCACGACCAGTGGCTATTTCACCGACGGGGAAGTCGTCGAACTCTCGCGGGACGCCTTTATCGAGTTTCTGTATCTCGTGCGGGAATCCGGCATCGAGTCACTCCACGTCATCGCACACAGTATGGGCAACCGCCTAGTTGCGAAGGCCCTGGAATCATTGGTGCAAGGTGGAGAGGAGCAGAAGCTGATCGCCGAGCTGGTACTCGCGGCACCCGACATCGACGCCGAGATCTTTCGGGAACAGTTCGCCGAGGTTCTTCCGCGGCTGGCCCGCCGGGTGACGCTCTACGTATCCGACCAGGTCTTC